>NZ_JBHUXA010000019.1:0-137943 GCF_042669725.1 Nocardia sp. NPDC057227
GCCGGAATCCGGCCGGGGGCGTTCGCGTTGTCCGGGGCATGAAGGTTCTGATCGTGTACGCCCATCCCGAACCCGATTCGCTCACCGGAGCACTGAAAGACGTTGCCGTCGAGCAGCTCCGCGCCGACGGTCACGAGGTGGTCGTGAGCGACCTCTATGCCGCCGGCTGGAAGGCGAGCGCCGACGCCGCCGATTTCGGCGAGGTGACCGAGCGCACCTTCATGCTCGCCTCCGGCGCGGCCTACACAACCGGCACGCTGGCCGCCGATATTCGCGCCGAGCAGGAGAAGCTGCTCCGGGCCGACGCCGTGCTGCTGCACTTCCCGCTCTGGTGGTTCTCCCTGCCCGCCATTCTGAAGGGCTGGGTGGACCGGGTCTTCACCTGTGGCTTCGCCTATGGCGCGGGCGGAACCGCGATTCCCCGCTATGGCGACGGCATCCTGGCCGGGAAGCGCGGCATGCTGGTGGTCGCGGTGGGCGGGCGCGAGCCCGCGTACTCCGAACGCGGCATCAACGGCCCGATCGACGAGCTGCTCTTCCCCATCCAGCACGGCATTCTGTACTACCCGGGGATGGATGTGCTGCCGCCCTTCGTCGCGCACGGCGCCATCCGGGTGGACGACGAGCGCTTCGCCGAGCTGGCCGGGCAGCTGCGCGGGCGGCTTTCCGAGCTGGAGCGGACCGAGCCGATCCGGTACCGCAGGCAGGCGGGCGGGGACTACGACCGAGCGCTGCGGCTGGTGCCGGGACGCGAGGTTCCCGGTACCGGGGGTTTCGGGCTGCACGTGCGCGGTCGCTAGGCTGGTGCCGCATTATCCGATCGTTTGGAGGAAAGCACATGGGAAGCGTTGTTCTCGACATCTTCGCGCTGCTGGCCAACCGTGCCGCGGAGTTCTGGAACTGGGCCGCGACCGGCTCGGCGGGGTTCCCCCCGCTGTGATGTCCGGCTGAGGCATCCGCCTCGCGATCCGACCCCCGGCTCCGGCCGCCACCACCGCTGCGGCGGCGGCCGGACCCGGGGGTTTCGGGTCTCCGGAACCGGCCATACCCCTTAGGGTGACGGACATGAATTCGGTTGCGACCCAGCGGCGTCGCCGCCCCACCTGGTTCCGGGTCTGGACATTCCTGCTGCTCTTCGCCGTGATCGTGGTGGGCGCGCTGCTTTTCTGGCAGCTCGGCGCCGAGGGCACGCTTCCGGTTCGGACCGCGCTCTTCGGGGCGCTCGGCGTGCTCGGATTCCTCGCGCTGATCACCTGGCTGGTCAGCATCGTCCGCTACCGCTCGCCGCTCGGCGCGCTGGGATCGCTGCTGGTCATCGCGGTGCTCGGGGTCGCGGTATGGCAGAACGTGCCGGAGCGCGCCGGGTGGCGGGTGTCGGTGAACACGCTGGAGGGGCGCGCGGAGTCGTGCGAGGCGCCGGGGCCGGACCGCACCCGGCTCGGCGTCTACACCTTCCGCTTCGTCGGACCGAAGCAGGGCGGCTGCTTCTTCTACCTGGACGCCGAGTCGCAGGAGTCGAACGGGTTCGCCTGGTTCCCCGACGGGCAGCCGAACGCCGATACCGAGGTGGCGGGCGCCCCCGCCATCGAGTACAGCTCGTGGTACAACGGCTGGTACAAGTTTACCGAGGTCGGCTGAGCCGCGCTCAGGAGCCGACGGTCGAGCGCTGGTCCGGCGGCGGCGTGTAGACGTCGCCGTCCAGGTTCAGCACCAGGAAGCCGTTGTCCGAGCAGGACACGTACAGCTGGTTGCCGCGCCACTCCGGCGGGGAGAGGCACCAGTCGGTGGAGACGTCGCCGAAGAGTAGCCGCCCGGTGCGCGGGGTGAGCGCGTCGGCTGCGGAGAACTGGCCGTCAAGGACGGCGCGCAGCGCCGAGGGGCCGCTCATGAGCGGGATGCCGGTGAGCGAGGCGAGCGCGTGCGGGGAGTTCCACAGGCTCAGGTTCCGGTCGGTGCGCGCGGGCGGATTGTAGTAGGCGATCTCCCGGATGTTCCACGGGTCGCGCACATCGAAGACGCGGATGCCGGAGGAGATCCAGCCGCAGGCCAGCGCCGTCGGATTCGCCGGCCGGTCGGCGGTGCAGTAGTGCGACTCGTACGCGAAGACCGAACCGCCCATGGACGATCCGATATTGCTGTCCAGGTTCTGCGGCAGGTTGATCTCCAGCTTGATCTTGCCGACCACGTCCGGCGCGGCATCGTCGGCGATATCGACGAGCTTGACCCCGCCGGAGCCGCCCTCGTCCACCGTGAACAGGTACGGGTGGCCGTCGTAGGTCACCGGGATGCTGTGCTGGGTGGCCCAGCCGTCGGTCCAGAACACCCGGCCCAGGTGCGGGACCTGCGGATTCGGGTCGCGCCGCTGAATCGCGGAGACGTCGAGCACCGTGAACCCGCCGAGCGCGGAGAGGTAGAGCCGGTTACCGTCCGGGCTGACGCCCAAGCCGTGCGCCTCCATCCCGGCGACGCCCTGCCAGATCACCCGCGGACGGGTCGGGTCGGTCAGGTCGACGGCGCTGAGCAGGCCGGGCACGATCCCCGACGACCAGTAGGTGTTGCCGTCCGGCGAGAAACCGCCCTCGTGCGTGGTGATCGGCAGCGGTTGCAGCGGGTCGGTGCCGGGGCCCGGGTTGAGCAGCCGCGGGTGCGCGCAGTCCGAGATGTCGTAGACGGACAGGAAGCCGGCGCCGATCAGCAGCGGAACACCGGTTCCCACCAGTAGCTTCCGCTCCGCGTTCACCTTCAGTGACTCCCAGGTGCCCGCCAGCATCGCGGGTTCGGTGAGCGTGACCGTCGGGCGCGGGTTCGCCGGATCGGAGACGTCCAGCACCTGCACGCCCCTGGTCTCGCCGAGCAGCGCGCCGGGGAAGAAGCTGCCCAGGTAGGCGCAGTGCTCGAAGCTGGTCGAGGTGATACCCGCGCCGCGGCCCGCCCAGCTGCCCGCCAGGGACATGTTGCAGCGGTAGCCGAGGGTGCTGCGCCCCGAGTCCCGGTCCCGGGCCGGGACGTCGCCCTGCAGGCCGGGCTCGGGGAGGTCGTCCGGGCCGCAGTCGGCACGAGGGACGGACGTTGTTCCCACGTCGAGGAATTCTCGGAGTTGGGTGTTGAAATCGGGTTGCGCCGAGACGACGCCCGGGGTGGTCAGGATCGCGAGGATCAGGGTCGCGAGCAGGATCTGGGCTCGGTGCATCGTCGCACCCCTTTCGTCCATCTCAGACAGTTGGATGGTACGACGGGAGATGCCCGGTCGGGGGCGGAATGTCCGGACCGTGATGGCGACGGTGAGCGAGCGGCTGCGCGGCGCGCTCGCGCCCCGCTCGTGACCGGGCAGGCCATCGGCGCCGATGATCCCGGAGTGCCGGATGTCGGCGAAAAGGTTTGTTACAGTGCCGAAGTAACGTATCAAGTTACCGAACGTTCCGGAGTGTGCGATGTCGGACCTGTTGCTGCTCTTCGATGAACTGGACGAGCCGGTGCGCGCGCCGTCGAGCGAGTGGAGCCTGTGCTACGACGCCGACGGGCGCGCGGTCATCCGCCACCGGGACGGCACGGTCACCTGGGCGGCGGGCGCCGCCGGCTCCCTCCGCCTCGAGACGCACGGCGTCTTCGCCGTCCGCGCTGGAAGCGCCGTGGTGTGGCGCGCCGACCTGCCGGTGCGCAGCTACTCGTCCTTCCGCGTCACCGACGGCGGGGACGGGGTACTGCACGACGGCGAGCGGGCCGTCTACAGCCTGCTGTCCGGGTCGATCGACGCGGAACCGCGGGAGGATCCGGTGCACGCGGCGGAGGTCCGGGTGGCCACGCTCGACGAGGATCGGTAGCGGAGTCAGCCGGGTTGTGCGCCGCGCGATCGTCCCCGGAGCAAGTGGCCCACTCCATGATTCGCGGGTACCGACCTCCGGCCGGATGGCCCGTATGCTGTGCTCACACGGGCTCGGAGGGGGAGCGATGAGTGACGAAATAGCGGTGGTTCCGGACGAGATACTCGCTGTCGGGCGATTCGCCTACGAGGTTGCGACCGGTCTTCGTTCCAGCGCCGACGTCCTCGACAGTGAGGTCGAAGCTCTGCTGCACTCCTGGAAGGGTAGTTCGGCGGAGTCCTACTCCGCTGGATGGCGCGAGATGCGGGATTCCGCGCGGACGGTCTGGGACGAGCTGTTCGAACTCGCCGGCAAACTCGGCGTCACCGCTGAGACATTTCGCGGGCAGGAAGGCGACAGCGCCGACGAGTTCACCTTCCTGGACGTCTGATGGCCGATGGATACTCGGTGGAGCTGCGTGATCTCGAGGCGCTCACGTCGAGATTGACCGCCTACCAGGAATTCCTCACCCAGCAGCTCGACGAGCTGGAGCGGCGCGTCCGGGCGCTCTCGGCGACATGGTCGGGGGCAGCGGGAATCGCCTTCGAGGAGGCGCATCGCGACTGGGCGGCGGGGGTCGCCGGGGTTACGGCCGCTGTCGAAACCCTGCGCCGCGACGCGGAGCAGGCGCACACCGCTTACACGCAGGTCGGTATCGCGAACAGCAAGATGGTCGGGCGCGGACGGTAGGGCGCTCGAGGTGGAAGGCGATCCGGCGATCTACTACGCCGCCGCTCGGTCGTGCCTGGAGACCGCGAACGATATCGACGGCTACTTCGCGCACACGGCCCGGGCACTGCGCGCCGCCGAACAGGCCGGTGGCACCGACGAAGTCGGGCGTGATTGGTGCGGAAAATACGATCCGTGGACACAGGGCGTGTTCCGGATGGTGTACGACTCGCTGCTACCTGCCCTCGACAACTACGCGGTGCTCCTGAACCAGGTGGGTTTCAATCACGCCATCGGCGAGTACAACGCGGCTCCCGCCCCGAAACCGGCTGTTCCGGAGCAGCCCGCCATGGCACCGCCGGAGCGCGCCGGAACCGTGGACATCGGCGCGCTGATCACGAAGTTCGGCAGCGGGCACGGACTCGTCGACAATATCGGGCTGCAGGTCGTCGCCCCCGATGGAGACACCGACGACCTGCAGAACGCGAAGGACGCGTGGGAGCAGCTGCACGAGCGGGCGCAGGAGGTGACCATCGACCTGCAACGGCTGGGTGCCGAATTCGCCGCACTCGACGCGGAGGACGCGCCGGGAATTGTCGAGGACCTCGAGGATCTCAGGACCGCTGTCGTCGACGTCTTCGCCGAGTGCGTGGTGTTGTCGGCTTTCATCGGCGAACAGCACACGGAGCTGACCGCGCTGCGGGAGCGGACGCTTCCGCGGGCGGCGATCGAGCAGCTGGCCGGGACGATGGCGAGTTTCGAATACTTCCCCTCGCCGAACGCCCTGGAATTGCGCTTCGGTGCGCAGGCGGCCTTCAGACTCTCCCGCAACCTCCTGCGTGCGAGCCTGACGAGCGCTGTGTCCGAGTTCGCCGAGATGCGAAGAAACTCGTATCTGTCGGTGCGGCCGTCCGACTTCCAGCCCGTGCGGTCGGCTGCCGACGAGATCAGAGATCGGCAGGCGATCACGGTCGATGGTGCGCAGAATCCGGGCGCCGGGAGTGGCGCGACGCTTCGGGAGAAATTGGACAACTCGCCCTACATAACCAAAGGCAATATCACCATCGACAACGGTCCACCGAACGGCTACATCGTCAAGCGTGATCCCTCGGGCAATATTGTCAACTACGTAGAGTTCGACGAGAACGGCCGGGGCATCAAGCGGGTGGACTTGACGGGGCGGCCGCACGGTAACGTGCCGACACCGCATGTCGTCGAGATGGTGCACGATCAAGCACCGAACGGCCGCATCTACGTCCGCGAAAGCAAAGAAGTACGCCCCGCCCGGCCCGACGAGATACCGTGACCCGCCGCGACGAAAGAAGCCGATGATGCCGGAGCCGGCCCACGAAGACTCGAACTCGCCCGATTGGGCCGTCCGCCGCGATGCGGCGCGAGCGCTCGGCGCACTGCTTCCGGCGGTGGACGCGCTGGCTACCCTGACGGCGCTGCTGGGCGATGACGACATCGCGGTGCAGCAGGAGGCGGCGGAGTCGCTGGCCCGATTCGGTGGGCGGGCCGGTCTCGTGGCCGTGCTCGAGGAGCTCGGGCGGCGGGCCGAGGACGGGGATGCGGACTACATGGCCTACCGGCTCCGGGAGCTGCAGATCTTCGAAGAGCAGCCGATTTTGGAGACGGCTCGGGGAATGCCGGCCGCTCTCACTGCGGACGGACTGTCCGGACTGGAGCAGTTGGAGCAGCTCTTCGGTGGAGAGTTTCCGGCCTGACCTCGAGCAGGTGGTCGCAGTGCTCGAGGAGGGCACGGCGGAGGGGGAGGGCTCGGCGGGCCAGGTCGGATTGGGCGCGGACGTAGTCGGCTCGGCCGGCGGGGGTCTCGATGGGGACCGGGGTGTAGCCGTAGGGGGAGAGGTCGTAGGGGCTGGCGCGCATGTCGAGTTCGCGGGCGGTGCAGGCGAGTTCGAAGCACTCCAGCACGAGGGGGGAGGGGAGGAGGGGGGTGAGTTTGAAGGCCCACTTGTAGAGGTCCATGCCTGCGTGCAGGCAGCCGGGTTGTTCGCTGGTTACCTGCTGTTCGCGGGTCAGGGCGAGGTCGTTGCGGCCCACCGCGTCGGGGGTGAAGAAGCGGTAGGCGTCATAGTGGGTGCAGCGGAGGTCGAGGGATTCGACTACCCGGTCGGTGCCGGTGCGTCCCAGACGGAGGGGGGTGGCGTGGCGGGTGTCGTCGGTGCGGTAGACCATCGCCCACTCGTGCAGGCCGAAGCAGGAGAGGCGGGGTTGGCGGTCGGCGGTGGCGCGGAGCAGGGTAGCGACGAACGAGACGGTGTCGCGGCGGCGGGCTAGGAAGGCGGGGTCGGCGGTGTGGCAGCCGGGGGCGATCGCATGGTAGCCGCGGACTTCCGCGTACTCGGGCGAGTCGGCGAGGGCGGTGCCGAAGCCGGGGTGCCAGCGGCGGAGCTGGCCGGGTTTGTGGCCGTAGTAGGTGAAGAGGAAGTCGAGCACGGGGTGCTTCTCACCGGCGGCGCGGCGGCGGAGGTAGGGGCCGACCAGGGCTTCGATCCGGTCGCGGTGCGCGGCGGCGAGTTCGTGCCACGCGGCGCGGCGGAGGGGCGCGTGGTCGGGGACTGCGGTCCCCGTCCCCGCTGAACGGAGGGAAGCGGAGCTCACTCCGCGACCCGGTGCGTCGTGTCCCTGACCGTCCCGACGAACTCCTCGACCAGATCCTCCAGCGCCACGATCCCGACGGTGGTCCCCCTGCTGTCCACCACCCGCCCGAGGTGGCTGTTGGTTCGCCGCAGGCGGGCCAGCGCCTCGAACAGCGTGGTCCCGGCGCTCACCGTCGGCAGCGGCCGGATGTCGGTGCGCGGGATGACGGTCTCCGGCCCCGCCTGCTGATCGACCACCTTGTCCAGCACGTCCTTGATGTGCAGATACCCCATCAGCGACCCTTCGCGGGCGCGCACCGGGTACCGCGAGAACCCGGTCTCGGCGACGGCGGCCTCGATGTCGCCGAGCGTGGTCCCGTCGCCGCGCAGCGGGACTGTGCGGGTGTCGGCGAGCGGCACCATGACCTCGCGGACGATCCGCTCCGAGTTGCCGAGCGCCTGGGTGAGGCGGCGGTGCTCGTCCTCGTCGAGCAGCCCCTCGGAGCGGGACTCGCCGATCATCTCGGCGAGCTCCTCGCTGGAGACGGTGGCATCCAGCTCGTCCTTGGGCTCGACGCGAAGCAGCCGCAGCGAGAGATTGGCGCAGAGGTTGTAGAAGGCGATCAGCGGTTTGGCGATGCGCAGCCACATCAGGTGCGCGGGGACGAGCAGCAGCGCGACCCGCTCCGGGCCCGCCAGCGCGATGTTCTTCGGGATCATCTCGCCGAACAGGATGTGCAGCACCACCACGATGGCGAGCGCGAGCGCGAACGACACCGGGTGCAGCAACCCCTCGGGCAGCCCGGCCAGCTCGAACGGCCGCTCCAGCAGGTGCGCCACGGCGGGTTCGCCGACCCGGCCGAGCAGGATCGAGCAGATGGTGATGCCGAGCTGGGCGGCGGCCAGCATGATGGAGAGGTTCGCGGCGGCCCGGATCACGGTGTCCGCGTTGCGCTTTCCCTGCGCGACGAGCGCCTCCAGCCGGTCCCGGCGGGCCGAGATGAGCGCGAACTCCGCGCCGACGAAGAAGGCGTTGCCCGCGAGCAGCACCACGGTGAGCGCGACGCCGAAGAGGTCACCCATGGTCGCGCTCCCCGATCACCAGTTCGTCGGCGGGCACCGGCAGCAGCCGGATCCGGTCGATGCGCCTGCCGTCCATGCGCTCCACCCTGGCGATCCAGCCGCCGTCGTGGCCGTCGGAGCCGAAGCCGTGCGGCGGGGGCGGCAGCACCACCCGGTCGCCCGCGGCCGGAATCCGGCCGAGCACCGCGAGGACCAGCCCGCCGAGGGTCTCGTACTCGCCGTCGGGGGCCTGGTAGCCGGTGGCGTGGAAGATCTCGTCGACCCGGAGCAGCCCGGAGCAGTCCCAGCCGTCGGCGACCTTGCGGATCTCGCGCTCCTCCTCGTCGTGCTCGTCCCTGACGTCGCCGAGGATCTCCTCGATCAGATCCTCCATGGTGACGATGCCCGCGGTGCCGCCGTACTCGTCCTCGACCAGCGCGACCTGCATGCCGTGCGCGCGCACCCGGTCGAGCACCTCGTCGCCGTCCAGGCTGTCCGGGACCACCGGGACCGGGCGGGCCAGCAGCCGCAGCTTGACGGTGTGCCTGGTCGCGGCGGGATGGCTGAACGCCTGCTTGACGTGCACGACGCCGATGGTGTTGTCCAGGTCGCCGTCGACGATGGGGAAGCGGGAGTAGCCGGTCCGGGCGGCGGCGGCGAGCAGGTCGGCGATGGTGTCGTCGCGGTCGAGCGACTCCACCTTGACCCGCGGGGTCATCAGATCCTCGGCGCTGCGGCTGCCGAACCGCAGCGAGCGCTCGATGATCTGGGCGGTGCGCTGGTCCAGTGCGCCGCGCAGCGCGGAGGTGCGCACCAGCGAGCCGAGCTCCTCGGGGGAGCGGGCCGAGCGCAGCTCCTCGGCGGGCTCGATGCCGAGCCGGCGGACCACCAGGTTGGCGGTGTTGTTCAGGAAGTGGATCATCCAGGAGAAGACCACGGAGAAGGCGATCATCGGCCCGGCGGTGGCGCGCGCGGCGGCGAGCGGAACGGCGATGGCGATG
The DNA here is from genome assembly GCF_042669725.1 of Nocardia sp. NPDC057227. Lineage (NCBI taxonomy): Bacteria > Bacillati > Actinomycetota > Actinomycetes > Mycobacteriales > Nocardiaceae > Nocardia > Nocardia sp. NPDC057227. The sequence goes on from NZ_JBHUXA010000019.1 coordinate 9,196, forward strand.
TTCTTCGGCACCAGCTCGCCGTAGATCATGGAGAGCGAGGTGGCCAGGACCAGGGCCAGCGCCAGCGCGATGCCGGAGGCGGCCGCTTCCGAGGCGCCGACCGCGGTGAAGATCGGGTGCAGCAGCCGGGCCAGCACCGGCTCGGCGATGTAGCCGGTGATCAGCGTGGTGATGGTGATGCCGAGCTGGGCGCCGGAGAGCTGGAAGGAGAGCGTGCGGTGCGCGTTGCGCACCATCCGGGAGCGGCGGTCGCCGGTGCGCGCGTGCGCCTCGACGGTGCTGCGTTCCAGCGCGGTCAGCGAGAACTCGGCGGCGACGAAGAGCGCGGTGCCCGCGGTCAGCGCGACGAAGCCGAGCAGGCTGAGCACGGTGAGCAGAATGCCGAGCACGGTCACCACCGCCCCGGCGCGGGAGCGATCGGGAAGCCGGGGATATCACCCGGCTCGGTAGAGGAGCCCTCCTGAGTGGCGCCCTCGGACGCGGGTGACAAGCGGATCCTTTCGGGAACGGTGGCGCATTCTCCGGCGTATCGGCGCCGTGGCCGCCGGCTGCGCTGCCGGAAGCGGCTGCGATGACGGTGCCGGACGGACTGCGGTGTCGACGATCGTCATGCTACCGGGCGCGCGCCCGCGCCCCCGGTGCCACCCCCGGCCACCTCACCAGCCGCTCGGCAGCGGGCGGCCCTCCGCGAAACCGGCCGCCGACTGCACGCCGAGCACCGCGCGCTCGTGCAGCTCGGCGAGTGAGCGGGCGCCCGCGTAGGTGCAGGCGCTGCGCACGCCGGAGCAGATGTGGTCGATCAGGTCCTCGACGCCGGGGCGCTCGGGGTCGAGCCGCATCCGGGAGCTGGAGATGCCCTCCTCGAAGAGCCCCTTGCGGGCCCGGTCGAAGGCGCTGTCCGCGGCGGTGCGGGCGGCGACGGCGCGCTTGGAGGCCATGCCGAAGCTCTCCTTGTAGGCATTGCCGTCGCGGTCGATCCGCAGGTCGCCGGGGGATTCGTAGGTGCCGGCGAACCAGGAGCCGATCATCACGTTGGCCGCGCCCGCGGCGAGCGCGAGCGCGACGTCGCGCGGGTGCCGCACGCCGCCGTCGGCCCACACGTGCACGCCGAGTTCCCGTGCGGCGGCGGAGCACTCGGCCACCGCGGAGAACTGCGGGCGGCCGACGCCGGTCATCATCCGCGTGGTGCACATGGCGCCGGGGCCGACCCCGACCTTCACGATGTCGGCGCCTGCCGCGGCCAGATCGCGGGTGCCATCGGCGGAGACCACGTTGCCAGCCACCAGCGGCACGCCGAGGCCGAGATCGGCGACGGCGCGCAGGGTTTCGAGCATCTTGGCCTGGTGGCCGTGCGCGGTGTCGATGACGAGCAGGTCGGCGCCCGCGTCGACGAGCGCCTTGGCCTTGGCCGCGACATCGCCGTTGATGCCGACGGCCGCGGCCACCCGGAGCGCGCCGCGGGCGTCGACCGCGGGGGCGTAGATCCCGGCCCGGACCGCGCCGGTGCGGGTGAGGATGCCTGCCAGGGTGCCGTCCGGCGCGGTGAGCACCGCGAGCTCGGCGTGCGCGGCCTCCAGCGCGTCGAAGACGGCGCGCGGCGAGGTCTCCACCGGGACCTGCACGAAGTCGGTGGCGGCCACCTCGCGCAGCCGGGCGAAGCGGTCCACGTCGGCGCAGGCCGCCTCGGTGACGACGCCGACCGGGCGGCCCCCGTCCACCACGACGACGGCGCCGTGCGCGCGCTTGTGGATGAGCGCGATCGCCTCGGAGATCGAGTGGTCGGGATCCAGGCTGACGGGGGTGTCGGCGGTGAGCGAGCGGCTCTTGACGAAGGCGATGGTGCTCGCGGCGGCGGCGAGGGGCAGGTCCTGCGGCAGCACCACGATGCCGCCGCGGCGCGCGACCGTCTCGGCCATGCGGCGCCCGGCGACGGCGGTCATGTTCGCCACGACCAGCGGGATGGTGGTGCCGGAGCCGTCGGCCGTCGCGAGGTCGACGTCGAACCGGGACGCCACCTCGGTCCGGTTCGGGACCAGGAAGACGTCGTCGTAGGTCAGGTCGTAGGGCGGCTTCTGACCGGGAAGGAACTGCACTCGTCCGATGGTACCGAGTTCAGGCCGGGTCCGGGACGGCCGCGGCCTGCGAGCGGGAGAGGATCAGCGTGGTCACCAGCATGACCACCACCGCGACCGCGCAGACGCCGAGCGCGACCGGGCCCGCGCGCAGCCGTTCGCCGAGCACGGTGAGGCTGAAGACCACCGCGACCAGGGGCTCGGCGATGGTGAGCGCGGGCAGCGAGGCGGAGAGCGGCCCCGCCTGGAAGGCGCGCTGCTGGAGGTAGACGCCGAGCAGCCCGGCCGCGATCAGGGCGTAGAGCTGCCAGCCGGTGAGGATGTGCGGGATGCCGTGGCGCAGCCCGGCCATCGTCGAGTCGGTGAGCGCGACGGCGAAGCCGTAGAGCGAGCCGGACGCGGTGCCGAGCAGCAGGGCGCGGGCGGCGGGGGTGGTCTCCGCGGCGAGGGCGGAGACAACGGCGAGCGCGATCAGCGCCAGCAGGACGATGCTGGGGAGCAGCCAGTTCCTGGTCGGGGCGATGTCGTCGGCGTCGGTCGGCTTGCCGATGATCAGGAAGCTCGCCAGCGCGACGGTGAGCGCGGCGGCTGCCACCATCGAGCCGGTGTCGATCCGGCGGCGGTCCAGCCGGGCGGCGAGCGGGAGCGCGAAGATCAGCGCGCTGACCAGGATCGGCTGCACCAGGAGCACGGCGCCGAGCGTCAGCGCGACCACCTGGAGGGCGTAGCCGCCCGCGTCGCCGATGGTCGCGGCGAGCCAGCGCGGGTTGCGCAGCAGGCTGGAGACGAGCGGCTGGTCGTCGGGGACGGCGGCGGCCGAGCGCTGCTGCGTCACCGCGGCCACCGCGAACAGCAGCGCGGCGAGGAGGGCGCAGGCGACGGCGGCCGCCGGGTGTCCGGTCATCCGGATAGTTTGCCCGGTAATTGCGGTCGGCCGCGCGGTGCGGCGGGGAACCGCCGCGGTGCCCGGACCTTCACGGCGTGTCGGAAGGTCCGGGCGTGTCGTTCACAGCGCGGGTTCGGCGCCGCTGCGCGAACGCCTACGGGGCGCCGACGCTCCGGCTGGCGCGGCGACGGCCGCCGGAGGCGCCGTGGTCGCTCGCGCGCGAGCTCGTGCGGGCGTCGCCGCCGCGCGAGCCACCGGCGTGCGTGCGGGCGGCTCCGGTGCGGCTGCCGCCGGAGCGGGTGCCCGGCTCGGCCTGCGCCCCGGCGGACCGCTGGCCCTGCCGTGCGCCGCCCGTGCTCGGCCGCGCGGCCTGCTCGCCACCGGCGGCGCGCTCGCGGCGGGGAGCGCCGGAGCGCTGACCGCGCGCGGCCTCACCCTGGCGAGCACCACCGCCACCGCCGCCACCACCGCGATTGCGCCGCCGCGGCGCCCTGGTAGCGCCGCCATCGGCCGAAACCTGCTGCTGCGCGGGCACTCCCGGGGTCGGCAGCGGAATGCCGCTCGGGGTGCGGGCATCGGTGATCCGGATCAGCGTCGCGTCGCCCGGCCGCACCGGCGTCGGCTTCAGGTCGAGCCCGGCCTTGCGGGTCATGGCGATCGTGTCGGAGCGCTCCTCCTCCATGGCGATCGTGACGACGACCCCGACCTCACCGGCGCGCGCGGTGCGCCCGGCGCGGTGCAGGTAGGCCTTGTGCTCGATGGGCGGGTCGGCGTGCACGACGAGCGAGATGCCGTCCACGTGGATGCCGCGGGCCGCCAGGTCGGTGGTGACCAGCACCGGGACCGAGCCGTCGGCGAAGGCCGCCAGGGTGCGGACCCGGTTGTTCTGCGCCTTGCCGCCGTGCAGCGCGCCCGCCGCGACACCGGAGGCGCGCAGCTGCTTGGCCAGCCGGTCGGCGCCGTGCTTGGTGCGCACGAACAGGATGGTGAGCCCCTCGCGGGAGGCGATCTCGGCGAGCACCTGCCGCTTGTCCGCCTTGGTGGTCACCAGCAGGTGGTGCGACATGGTGGAGACGGCGGCCTCGGCGGGCGCGGTGGAGTGCGTGACCGGGTCGGTCAGGTAGCGCTGCACCAGCTTGTCGACGCCGCGGTCGAGCGTGGCGGAGAAGAGCAGCCGCTGCCCGTTCTTCGGGGTCTTGTCCAGCAGTTTGGTGACCTGCGGCAGGAAGCCGAGGTCGGCCATGTGATCGGCCTCGTCCAGGGTGGTGACGGCCACGTCGGAGAGGTTCGCCGCGCCCTGGTTGATCAGGTCGGCGAGCCGGCCGGGGGTGGCGACCAGCAGGTCGACGCCGCGGGCGAGCCGGGCGGACTGCCTGCCGATCGGCGCGCCGCCGACCACGGAGGCGACGCGGAGCCCGAGGGCGAGCGCGGGCTCCTCCAGCGCGCGCTCGATCTGCGCGGCCAGCTCACGGGTGGGGGCGAGGACGAGGCCGCGCGGGCGGCCCGGCTTGGCGGGAGATCCGCTGAGCCGCACCAGCATCGGCAGCCCGAAGGCGAGGGTCTTGCCGGAGCCGGTCGGCCCGCGGCCGAGCACGTCCCGGCCGGCCAGCACATCCGGAATGGCGGCGGCCTGGATCGGGAACGGGGAGTCGAAACCCGCGCGCCGCAACGCCTGCACGAGCACGGCCGGGAGGCCGAGCTCGGCGAAGGTGGGCACGGCAGGGGAAGGGGAGGTCACGAAGAACCTTTCACGAAAGAGCACGCGGCGGTGTCGTCGCGTGATGCGGGGGGTGCTGCTGCGCACCCGTCGGGCCGGCGCGAGAAATCGCGGAATGGTCCGCCCGCAGGGAATACCGCCGTCCGGCGGCCCTGGCCCGGCTCGCTCGCGCGTCCGGGGCCGGTAGCGGAAGAGCATCGCATCCGGGCCCGGCGACAGGCCGGAACCCCCAGGATAGGCGATCATGGTCGGAAAAGCCGAACCGAGTGGTACGAGTCTCGCTCAGCCGCGGAAGAGCCGGCTCAGCTCCTGCAGCCAGGGCACCGCGACGGCGAGCGTCGGGACCACGAGAATGGCGGCCGAGCCGAGGTAGGCGGCGAGCGCGGTCCGCGGGTCGCCGCCGGGGCCCGCGAGCCGCTGGATCCGGATCAGCGTGGTCGGGCCGCCCGCGGCGAGCGCGCCCTGCGGCGCGGTGGATTTGGCGCAGGCCACGAGGGCGCGGGCCAGCGGCGTCGGGCCGGTGACCTTGACCGCGGAGTCGTCGGCGAGCAGCTCGATGAGCAGCTTCACCGACCCGAGCGCGGCCTTGCTGCGCACCACGCGGGGGAAGGCCTCGTGCACGGCGGTGAACGCCTCCAGCACCAGGTCGTGCCTGGCCCGCAGGTGCGAGCGCTCGTGGCTGACGATGGCGGTGATCTCCGGGTCGGCCAGGTTGGTCAGCGTGCCCTCGCTGAGCACCACCCGCTGCCGCAGCCCGGGCAGGCAGTAGGCGATCGGCTCGGTGGCGGCAAGCACCCGGATGTCGGCGGCCCTGCGGGTGTCGCCGCTCTGATCGAGCAGGTCGACCAGCATGCGGTGCCGCGACCGCCTGCGCCTGGTGTGCACGCCGACCCGGACGGCGGCCCAGATGAGCCGCGCCCCGACCAGCAGGGTGAGCGCGAAGACGGTGATGTAGGCGACCCAGAGCGGGAACCCGAGCGCGTCGATCTCGCGGGTGGGCGAGGTGGTCGGCCTGCCGTCCGGGCCGGGGACGAGCAGCTCGCTCGCGATGGCGAGCCCGGAGCCGAAGGCGCTGAGCACCGCGGCGAGCGCGATGGCCTGCCAGAGCACGAGGGCTGCCCGCGGCGCGCGGTAGGGCCAGCTCGCCCGGCTGAGCAGGGCGGGGGCCGGTCCGGCGAGAAGCAAGGCGAGACCGGCGAAGACCGGCGCGGTTGCGTTCATCGACTCAGCTCACTGCGTTGTGGGACCAGGACGCTCACGGCATTGTGAGGCCGGTGTCGAGCCTACTGCGGGGACGGTGCGCTGTCGTTCCCGGTTTCGTTCTTCGGCGGGTCGACGGCTTCGAGCTTGGCCAGCGCCTCGCGCAGCGCGTCCGCCTCGTCCGGGCCGACCTGCTCGACGAAGTGCACCAGGGCGGCGGCGCGGCTGCCCGCGGCGTCGGCCTGCTGCAGCGCGTCGACCATGAGGCTGGCCACGAGCTCGTCCCTGGTGTGCACCGGGGCGTACCGGTGCGCCCGGTCGTCCCGGCGCTGCACGACCAGGTTCTTCTTCGCCAGCCGCTGCAGCACCGTCATCACGGTGGTGTAGGCGAGCTCGCGGCGCGCGGCCAAGGCCTCGTGCACCTGCCGTACCGTCTGCGGTTCGTCGGCCGACCACAACTGGTTCATGACCGCTTTTTCGAGTTCACCCAGACCTGCCATCCCTCGATTCTAGGGACTCAACGACACGAAGGCGTACTACAGGGTGTCGTAACCAAGGAATAACTGGTGTGGGATCGATCACCCGTGGTGCGCGTCGGTCTTCGTGGGAGCGTCGGCGCCGGGCTTGCCGTGCACGTGCCTGGCGCCGATCGGGACGACCAGCGGCCGCCCCGACATCGGGTCGGCCAGCACCGTCGCCTCCAGCCGGAACACCTCGCGCAGCAGCTCGGGGGTGACGATCGCGGCCGGGGCGCCCTGCGCCACGATCCGGCCGTCGGCCATCACCACCAGCCGGTCGCTGTAGCGGATGGCGAGGTTCAGGTCGTGCAGCACCATGACGACGGTGCGGCCGAAGTCGTCGTGCAGCCGGTCGACCAGGTCGAGCACCTCGAGCGAGTGCGCGAGGTCGAGGTAGGTGGTCGGCTCGTCGAGCAGCAGGATGTCGGTGCCCTGGGCCAGCGCCATGGAGATCCAGGCGCGCTGGCGTTGGCCGCCGGAGAGCTCGTCCAGCGGGCGATCGGCCAGGTCGGCGATGCCGGTCTGGGCCAGCGCGACGGCGACCGCGTCCTCGTCGCCTGCCGACCACTGCTGGATCCAGGACTGGTGCGGGTGCCGCCCGCGCGCCACCAGGTCGGCGACGGTGAGCCCCTCGGGGGCGATCGGGGTCTGCGGCAGCATGCCGACGATCCGCGCGACGTCCTTCGTGCGCATGGCCGAGATGGCCTTGCCGTCCAGCACGACCTGCCCGGCGCTGGGCCGGAGCAGCCGGCCGAGCGAGCGCAGCAGCGTCGACTTGCCGCAGCCGTTCGGCCCGATCACGGTGGTGACGACGCCGGGCGCGATCTCCAGGTTCAGCCCGTCGACGATCACCCGATCGCCGTACCCGAGGGTGACCCCCTCCGCGGTGAGGTGGTGTTCAGCGCTGGTCATGAGACGGTGGCCTTCCGATTCATCCGCACGAGCAACAACAGCAGGAACGGCCCGCCCAGCGCCGCCGTCACGATGCCGACCGGCAGGTCGACCGGGATCAGGGTGCGGGCGACGATGTCCGAGCCGACCACCAGGATCGCGCCGACCAGCGCCGACCCGACCACCGGCTCGCCCGGGGTGCGCAGCAGCCTGCGGGCCAGCTGCGGCGCGGCCAGCGCGACGAAGCCGATCGGCCCGGCCACCGCGGTGGCCATCGCCGCGGCCAGCACCGCCATGCCGATCAGCAGCGCCTGCTGCGCCTGGATCCGGACGCCGAGGCCGCGGGTGGTCTCGGCGTCCATCCGCAGCGCCGCGAGGGTGCGGGCGGAGCAGGCCGCGACCACGAGCAGCACGCCGGTGACGACCGCGACCGGGACGAGCTTGCCGGTGTCGGTGTTGCTCACCGAGCCGGTGAGCCAGAGCTGCGCCCTGGTCGCCTGCTCCAGGTCGGCGCGGGTCAGCAGGTAGCTGATCGCCGAGAGCAGGAAGGCGTTGACGCCGATGCCGATCAGCACCAGCCGCAGCCCGGTGGCGCCGCGCTCGCCGGCGGCGCTGCGGCCCCAGGCGAGCAGGTAGATGGCGACGGCGGTGAGCAGCCCGCCCGCCAGCGCGGCCAGCGGGGTGCCGAGCGTGGCGAGCAGCCCGCCGGCCGCGCCGCCGGTGCCGACCACGACGGCGACCGCGCCGAGCCCGGCGCCGGAGGTGATGCCGAGGATGTCCGGGCTGGCCAGCGGGTTGTGCAGGATCGACTGGGTGAGCGCGCCCGCGAGCCCGAGCGCGGTGCCGACCACGACCGCGGTGAGCGCCCGCGGCAGCCGGGAGTCGAGCACGATGAAGCGTTGCGAGCGGGTGCCGCCGCCGGACAGCACATCGAGCACCCGGCCCAGCGGCAGTGTGGTCTCGCCGACCGCGATATCCACGCAGAAGAGCACGACCAGCAGCGCGCTCAGCGCCAGCACGGTGAGCAGCAGGGCGGGCCGGAGCACGGTGGAGAAGCGCGCGGTGCGCAGCGGCCTGCGCACCGCGCGCAGGTTCTCCTTCGCCAGCTCCGGGTCGTGCGGGGCGGAGATGCTCACAGGCTCACCAGCTTCCGGCGGCGGACCAGCAGGACGAAGAAGGGCGCGCCGACCGCGGCCAGCATCACGCCGACCTGCAGTTCGCCCGGCCTGGCCACCACCCGGCCCAGGATGTCGGCGGTGAGCAGCACCAACGCGCCGAGCAGCCCGGACCAGGGCAGCAGCAGCCGGTAGTCCGGCCCGGTGAAGACCCGGGCCAGGTGCGGGACCACGAGGCCGAGGAACGAGATCGGCCCGACCGCGGCGGTGGCCGCGCCGCAGAGCACCACCACCGCGGCGAAGCCGAGCGCCCGATTCCTGGTGACGTTCACGCCGAGGCCGCGCGCGACGTCGTCACCGAGGCTGAGCAGGTTCAGCCCCGGTGCGGCGGCCGCGGCCAGGACCAGGCCGAACAGCAGGAACGGGACGACCTGCCAGAAGACCTCGGCGTCCCGGCCTGCCACGGTGCCGACCACCCAGAAGCGGTAGGTGTCCAGCGCGGTGGCGTCCAGCAGGACAACGGCATTCGTCATGGCCTGTAGGAAGGCGGTCATGGCCGCGCCTGCCAGGATCAGGGTGAGCGGGCTCGCCCCGCCCGCCGACGAGACGGCGAAGACCGCGAGCCCGGCCAGCAGCGCGCCCGCGAAGGCGAACCAGATGTACTGCTCCGGTGCGGTGAAGGCGAAGAGGTAGACGGCGAGCGCGGCCAGGAAGGCGGCGCCCGCGTTCAGCCCGAGCAGTCCGGCGTCGGCCAGCGGGTTGCGGGTGTAGCCCTGGACCAGCGCGCCCGCGACGCCCAGTGCGCAGCCGGCGAAGAGCGCGAGCACCGTGCGCGGGAAGCGGAGGCCGCGCACGATCTCGGCCTCGGTGGAGCCGGCTGGGCAGCTGAACGGCCCCCCTGGGCAGGTGAGTGCGTCGCGGACCGCGCGGTACACGGTGAGCGGGTCGAGGAAGCGGGTGCCGACCGCGATGCCCGCCACCGCGGCGAGCGCGAGCAGGGCGAGTAGCACCAGCAGGCCGGTGCGGCGGCGCCGTGCGAGCGAGGGGAGTCCGGTCACGGCAAAAATTCTCTCCTGCTTCAACGGTGGTGCAAGTACCGACAAGTCTGGTAAGCCTAACCTATCTTTGAGCTACATCCCGTTACCGGAGCCCTGTTCTCACCGGGCTCGCGCCGAGGAGGTCCGATGACCGAGATCATGTCCGACCGTTGCCTGTCCGACGGTCTTCGGAATGCGGCTGTCCGGCGCGGGGAGATCGGATTCGAGCAATGGCATCCCGGCAGCCCGCGCCGGCCGGAGCAGGCGTTCGCCCGGGTCGGCAACCGGCTGCGCGCGCTGCAGCCGGAGCACCCGCGGGTCTACGCCGTCGCCGCCATGGCCGACCAGGGCAAGCGGCGGTGGTGGCGGCTGGCCGACGGGCTGCGCGAGGGGCGGATCGAGGTCATGTATCGGCGGCACGCCGAGGAGATGGTGCGCAGCGAGGTCGCCGCCGAGGTGGTGGCGACGGCGCTGATCCACGCGGTGGTCGGGCGGGTGACGGCGGCGCTGGTCGCCGACGGGCGGGCCTGGGATCCGGGGCTGGAGAACCTGTGGATCCACACCGACAACGACGGCGGGATCGACTGGGCCGGGCTCTCCGACACCAGCATCCGGGTGTTGGACGGGGATCGGATCGCCCGCGAGTCCGGGGCGATCGCGCTGCCCTGCGAGGAGGCCATGTTCCTGTGGTTGGCGCATCGCTGCGAGCCGGCGCTCGAGCTGGTGCTCGATGCGCTGAGCGACTGCGCCGGGCTGACGCCCCGGCGGTTCTGGGCGCTGGTGGGGGAGTCCATCGCCGGGGCGGCGACCTATGTCCCCGCCCTGGCCGGGACGGACCCCGCACAGGGCGCCCGCCGCGGCCACGGTTTCCTGCACGCCCTCGAAGGCCGAGGGCTTCCGCTGCGGCGCAGCATCGGCTGCCTGGTGCGCTGACGCGCGGGAGTTCCGCTGCAGCGCGGCATCGTCCGGGTTGATGTTCGCCGCGCTGTGCTTCCCGCAGCGGGCTGGTCTGTACACGAACGCTGCCCTGCCCGAGAGCCAGAGGAACCGCAGACCGTCTGGTCGGTGAGCTTGGACATGCATCGGGCCGGTTACCGAGTGGTGCTCGATCCGAGTGCGGAGATCCGCCACCGCGCGGGCGGCGGTATACCGCCCGCGCCGTATCGGATCGGGGGTCGAGCCGTTGGCGAGCGCGACCAGTTCACTGCCGATATCTATGAGTGTTGCCGTGCCAGGACGGGCGCGGACATACTCGGCACCAGTCGGCCGCCGTCATGAGTCCACCGGTGTCGAGCCAGCGGGTGGCGTAGGTGAGTTCGGCCTGGTCGGACTACAGGCACATTCGGCAGCGAGAGATGAACTCAGACCAATAGAACCTGGGCGGCTGGCTCGTCCGCTTCCTCCAACTGACAGGTGTCGACCCAGCGGGTGAGCAGGCTCAGCGCGGCCAGCCGTTCCAGCGCCTCTTGCTCGCTGTACTCGCTGACGCCCTGTCCATGCGTCGCATCGTTTCGGATCGTCATCTGAACGCCCGGAGCAAACTTCGTTAGGCCGCTGTTCATGTTCTTGACCGACTTGTGCTCAGCGTCGCCGGGCCAGCGCAGCCGCGGTTTCCCTTGTTGTGGCGGCGCAGGCGAGAACGCCTGATCCCAGAGGGGTGTGCCATCTATATCGAACCTGCTGGTGATGTTCCGTCCATGGTGCTCGACAGCGTCGCAGGCCGCAGCGACCGCCCGGCGGTATTCCCCGATGCCCCAGAGCTTCCCGGCCGCGCCCCACACGAGAGGGTGCAACTGAGTTGGCCCCATCGAGGGCTGTACATGCCCCTCGGCGCGCTGAATCAGCGCCTCGAGTCGGCCAGTTACATAGTCGGCGCAGTCGAGGATCTCCTCTGGCGTGAACAGGGGATTCTCGCCCATCATGTATCGCCACAGCGTGATTGGGTCCATTGAATCGGACACCCCGCGTACAGGTATGTGGGCGTCCGCTATCGTGACTGCTTCACTCGCTCGCCCGGCTGCCGCGTTGACCAGCCGACGTTGCGAGGACACCTGGAATGACGAAACACCCTCCTTCGCTACCAGTTCTATGACCGAAGACTCCCCGTAGGGCGGACGGATCATTTCCCTGTCATGCAGAAAAGCGAAGGCATATAGCGCCTCACGGAATTGATTCACAGCGTCGAGCACGCTACGCAAGTACTGCGGGGTGTAGGTCTCAGCCACGATCTGGGTCTCCCTGGTCGGTTTGCACGCAGGCGGTTATGAGCGTAGCGACAAACACCGACACCTTCCGAGGGGTTATCGGGGCGGTTCAAACGACTGCCGTCGCTGGTCGGGCTTACCGTCGCGCAGGCGGTCGACCGGCTGCGCGCCGAGGGCTCGTCCGGCGGCGCTGGGCAGATCGATCAGTCCCACCAAGGGCGCCTTCGACGTGGTATCGCTGCGCGAACGACCACCACAGAGTTGTAATCCTAGTTTTGCGAGTTATCTGGGATCACGATCGTTGGGCGCTACGCATCTGCCGGACCGAAGCGCACTCGAAGAAGATGAAGCCGCTCGGTAGCGAGCGGTCGCGGCAGCACGTGCACATCCCATACGAGGTCACCGACAGAGATTGCGTGAGGCGAGGCCGCGTCATCGGCAATATCTACGAGAACGGCGAGTATTCACCCTCTACAATCGGCACATATATGGGGCGTCTTTTTACGTGGGCTACGTGAGTTCCTGCCAGCGGCGCACCGCACGGGCGAGCTGGTGCCGCGTGGGGTCATGTTCCCGGACAATGGGGAGAATATCGGTGCGCTCAAAATCCACGTCACGCGACACGGGATCGACGTGCCCGGCTGCGTGGCGTCCCGGATCATCGCGCCAGCCGACATAGTGGAGAAGCCACCATACCGCGGCGCAGATGGCGAGCAGGGCCAGTCCGACTGTCCACCACATCACGGCTCCCAGAGGGCGGCACAGGGGATGACGGGCAGCTCGTCGGTGACGTGGTCGTCGACCGTGATCACCGCATCCGGTACCCAGTCTCGGAGGACGCCTTTAATCTCGGCGGCCGCGGTGTCGCTAATGCGGTAGTCGAAGATCGGCCCGCGGGCGTATCTGATCCGGATGTGTCTATCCACGTCCATCACTCCCAGTCGTCGCCCGAGTTGGGTTCGGAAAGATGAGCGAGCGCTGCTAAATGAAGGACGCACGTGTCGCCCGGCGGGTGCTTGTGCCAGCCCATTATCAGCTCGGCCTCGGCACGGGTTAAATGTGTGGGATCAAATGCGCAATCAAGCCATCGTTCATCTATCGTGACCATGCCGCCCCTGCTCCTCTGCTGTGCCTGTAGGAGGGCGGCCGACTCCCGCGAAGGGGGAAACGGTAACCGAGGAATCGGCCGACCCGAGGGTCAGTAGACAGCTTGGTTGCTCGCCGGAATACTAGAAATGGGTCATCCACGGTAACTAATCCATCGTTCCAGCAATCCGCCCACGTTTAGGGTAGAAATGGCAGCCAGCGAGAAAGGTGCACAGCCCGTATTCGCAGGTAGAGGCGTCCAGAAAACCCCGAACAAGCCATCCAGAAAACAGAGGGAATCCCACCCACATGCCGAGACCGAAGAAGCCGCCGACCACGATCCCGCGCCGCCAGCTCGGCCGCTATCTACGCGACCTTCGCCAGGAGGCCGGGCTATCGATCCAGACCGCTTCCCGGCTGATCGAGCGCGGGGCGGGCACGTTGCAGCGCCTGGAGAAGGGCGAGGCCGGGCGGATTCGCCAGCTGGATATCCAGGCGTTATGCCAGATCTACGACGCGCAGGACAAGCTTCCGGGGCTGCTGGAGCTCGCGAAGGTCGCGGCGTCGAACGACGGTGACGGTCTGTGGTGGTACGAGTACAGCGACACCATCCGAGCGGACTTCGAGCTGTACGTCAGTCTGGAATCCGCAGCGACCAAGCTGACGGTCTACCGACCTGACATCATCAGTGGGCTATTCCAAACTCCCTCGTATGCCGAGGCTTTGGATGCGACGTACTACCCAGACATCACCGAAGACGAGTTGTCGCAGAGGGTCGGTGTGCGGCTCAACCGGCAGCGGATCATCACCAGGAAGCGCACACCGGTACACGTTGACCTGCTCCTGGACGAGAACGTGCTGCGGCGGATCGTCGGAAGCCGTGCCGTCATGGCCGCGCAGCTGCACCATCTGGCCAACCTGCCGGTGAACGTCACGATTGGCCTGCTGCCCTTCGCTGTCGGGTTCCCGCTCGGGGTGCCCACCGGGCCGTTCACCGTCTTGGACTTCGACCCATCTACAGGCGAGCGGGCGACGGTGTATGTGGAAGGTTTCCAGGGCAGCTTGTACTACGACCTGCCGGACTCGATCACCCGGCATCGGGAGTCCTTCGCCCGCCTGAAGGCGGTAGCGTTGAGTGCAGCAGACAGCAAGCAAGCGCTCCGGCGCGTAGCGAGGGAGTACGAGCGATGAGTGCAGACCTGTCCGACGCGCAGTGGTTCAAGAGCAGCCACAGCGGCGGGGGTGCCGATTGTGTTGAGGTCGCGCACCTGGACGCAGGCAGGGTCGGCGTCAGGGACTCCAAGAACGTGGCCGGCGGGGCGCTGGTGTTCGGTCCGAGTGAGTGGGCGACGTTCCTCGACGGCATCAAGGGCGACGTGATCGACCCGTCTTGATCCCACGTACAACCGAGCCCCGGCCGTGTTGGTCGGGGCTCGCTGGCGTTTGGGGCAGGAGTTGGCCGCGGATCTGCGAATGTTTTCCACAGCTCGACCTCTGGCCGTTGGGATCAGTGCATGCTTCATGTGTGAAAAGGCATCGCAATTTGGTTAGAAGCTTGCTATTACCACTCAACCGTTACAACGCGTCCGCTGTAGCACGATCCACCCAGGTGGAATAGCTCTCGATACACCACTCCACCGGCACAGCGGTGACCTCGGGGCTGTCCCAGGTGTGCAACTCGGCTACCCGCGCTGCCAAACGGTCACGAACACGGTCCGAAGTACGGAAGGTGATCCGCCACTCCTGTCCTTCGCCGAGTTCACCCGAATGCCAGAAAACTGAGGTAGATGGACCTGTGATCTCAGCGCTCGCCGCAAGTTTCCCGGCAACCAGATCGCGGGCCAGCGATTTCGCCTCGGCTTCCGTTGGTGTCGTAGTGCTGACCGATCAAACCTGGACCGCTGTCATGCCCTGAGAGTATCTGTCGACGCAGCGCCCGCTCAGTACAGCGGGAAACCCTGTGCGGCGAGCTGGTCGCGCAACCTGTCCCGACCCTTGAGCGCGGCGACCGAACCGAGCCGGGTGAGGACACGCTCGACCCAGGAGTGCGCCAGGTTCTGTTCGGCGTAGAACTCGGCGATCCGGCCCTCGTACTCGGCGATCCGCTCGTTCTGCCCGGCCGGCTCGTAGGTCTCGCTGTGCAGCACCGCGGCCTGCGGAAGCCGCGGCTTGACCCTGGCACCCTCGCCCGGGTCGGGGGTGCCGACCACGAGCCCGACCACCGCGAAGACGCCAGGGGGCAGCGCGAGCTCGGCGGCCACCTCCTCCGGGTGGTTCCGGATGGCGCCGATGTACACCGTCCCCAACCCCAGCGATTCCGCCGCGACCAGCGCGTTCTGCGCGGCCAGCGCCGCGTCCAGGAACGCGACGTAGCTGGACTCCAGGTAGTCCGCGCCGTCCAGCGGGACCTCGCGCTCGGCGGCGAGCCCGCGCAGCCGCGCCAGGTCGGCGGTCCAGACCAGCAGCAGCGGCGCCTGCCGGATCTGCTCCTGGTCCCCGGCGAGCCGGGCCAGCCGCGCCTTGCGCTCCGGGTCGCGCACCGCGACCACGCTCCACACCTGCAGGTTGGAGGAGGTCGGCGCGGACTGCGCGGCCGAGACCAGCAGGCGGAGCACGTCGTCCGCCACCGGGTCGGGCAGGTAGCGGCGCACCGAGCGGTGCTCGTGCAGCACCTGGAGCACCGGGTTCCACTCCGGCGGCGCACCGGCCGCTGGGTCGCGGTAGCGCTCGGCCACCACCTGATCCGGGGACGCGATCTGGGTCATCCCGATATCGTCGCGCCCGGAACGCGCCCGGTCAGCGATTGGCCGCAGCCTGAGCAGAACGCCCGGTACGGATCGTGCAGCGGAACTGAAAGAATCCGGAAGAACAGCTTGGTTGTTTGCCGGATTTCCGCTGTGCACCATCGCAACCATGTCATCCCACAGATTCCGGCGAGCGGGCACGCTGCTCGCCGCCGTCGCGCTCGTCGCCGCCGCGCTCAGCGGCTGCGCGGCCTCGGGCACCAAGGTCGCCGCCGGCGACGACGGCGGCACCCCGGTGCCAGGCGGCACCCTGCGCTTCGCGGTGCTCGACGCACCGGCCAACCTGGACCCGCACTCCGGCGGCTCCTACCCGGAGTCGCTGATCACCAGCAACACCGCGGACAAGCTCACGTACCAGAACCCGGAGACCGGCGAGATCGAGCCGTGGCTCGCCCGCTCCTGGGAGATCGATCCGACGCTGAAGCAGTTCACCTTCAAGCTGCGCGACGACGTCACCTTCAACGACGGCAGCAAGTTCGACGCCACCTCGGTGAAGGAGAACTTCGACCTGCTCGGCCGCGGCAACAAGGAACTCGGCGTCGTCCCGGTGACGGCGTACTGGGTGGGCTACGTGAACACCGAGGTCGTCGACCCGTACACCGCCAAGGTGATCTTCGACCGGCCGAGCGCGGGCTTCCTGCAGGCGCTCTCGCACTACTTCTCCGGCATCGTCGGGCACTCGACGCTGCAGCTGCCGAAGGGTGAGCGGGCGCTGGCGCAGAACATCGTCACCACCGGCCCGTTCACCGTCTCCGAGCACATCTACCAGCAGCGCACCGTGCTGAAGAAGCGCCCCGGGTACAACTGGGCGCCCGCCAGCCGCAAGCACAACGGCGAGGCGTACCTGGACACCGTCGAGATCGCCGTCATCCCGGAGGCGGGGGTGCGCACCGGCGCGCTGCGCTCCGGCCAGGTCGACGCCATCCTCGACGTGAACAACACCGACGAGGCGCCGCTGGCGAACGAGGGCTACCGGATCGTGCCGCAGCTCATCCCCGGCCGCGACATCGCGCTCGACCTCAAGACCGACCTCTTCCCGACCAACGAGCTCGCCGTCCGGCAGGCGATCAAGCTCGGCTGGAACCGGGACGCGCTGGCCAAGACGGTGCTCACCCCGAGCTACGCGCTCTCCAGCTCGGTCGTCTCCAAGCGGGTGCCCGGCTACACGGACTTCTCCGCGCAGCTGAAGCAGGACCGTGCCAAGGCGGAGCAGATCCTGGACGACGCCGGCTGGCGCAAGGGCGACGACGGCATCCGGGTCAAGGACGGCAAGCGGCTGGAGCTGCAGTTCCTCGGCATCAACAACCTGGTGAACAACAAGCCCGCCTACGAGCTGATCCAGCAGGACCTGCGCAAGATCGGCATCGACCTGCGGCTCAACGTGCTGCCGATCCCGGACTACACCGCCGCCGCGACCCAGCAGCAGAAGTGGAACGTGCAGGCCTTCAACACCAGCCGCGGCGACATCGCGGTGCTGGAGCAGACCTACTCGCCGCAGTACAACAACGCCGCCAAGCTCGGCCCGGACAACCCGGCGCACGCGAAGGCGATCGAGGTGCTGAGCGCGCTCAGCGGCACCCTGGACAAGGACGCGCGGGCCAAGGCCGCCGAGGCGGCGCAGCGCTTCCTGCTGGACGACCAGGTGCTCACCGTCCCGGTGTACAACCCGGCCCAGGTGACCGCGGCGGCGCCGAAGGTGCACAGCGTTGGATACGAGGCGCAGTCGCGCAACGTCTTCTACGACACCTGGATCGAGCAGGGATAGTGGCCGTGCTCAGGTATCTGGCGGCGAAGGTCGCCCAGGCGGTGTTCGTGGTGTGGGGCGCCTACACGGTGACCTTCGTGCTGCTCTACGTCCTGCCCTACGACGCGGTCGACCTGCTCTTCGACCCGAACGAGAGCGAGATGATCTCGGCGGCGGACAAGGCGAACGCGCGCGAGTACTACGGCCTCGACGGGCACCTCGCCGGCCAGTACCTGAGCAGGCTGCTCGATGCCGCGCAGGGCGACTTCGGGGTCTCCACCCGCAGCGGCGAGCCGGTCTGGCCGCTGCTGCTCTCGGTGCTGCCGCAGACCGCGGTGCTCTCCGGGCTCGCCCTGCTGCTCGCGGTGCTGCTCGCCTTCGCGATCGCGCTCACCGCGGCCTGGACCCGGAGCAGGCGGCTGGCGAACTTCATCGCCACGCTGCCCGCGGCCGGTGTCTCGGTGCCGGTGTTCCTGGTCGGGCTGGCGCTGCTGCAGGTCTTCTCGTTCCAGCTGGGCTGGTTCCCGCCGATCGGCAACGGCGGGCTGGACACCCTGATCCTGCCCGCGGTGACGCTGGCCATCCCGGTCGCGGCGCCGATCGCGCAGCTGCTGGTGAAGAACCTGGAGGAGGGGCTGCGCGCCGGGTACGTGACGGTGGCGGTGGCCAAGGGGAGCACCCGCTGGCGGGTGCTCACCAGGGACGTGCTGACCAACGCCGGCCTGCCCGCGCTCACCATCGCCGGGGTGACCTTCGGGAACCTGCTGGCGGGCACCGTGATCGTGGAGACCGTGTTCTCCCGCTCCGGGCTGGGCAGGCTCACCGAGACCGCGGTGCGCACCCAGGACGTCCCGCTGGTGCAGGCGGTGGTGGTCTTCGCCGCGCTGGTCTTCGTGCTGGTGAACCTGGCGGTGGACCTGATCTACCCGGTGCTGGACCCGCGGCTGCGGGCCCGCTTCGCGGTCGGCGCCGCCCCGGCGGAGAAGGCCGCGACCGCGGCCGACAGGGAGGACTGAACGATGGCGGTATCCGACCTTCCCGCTCCGGCCTTCGCGCCGCCGCGGATCCCGGGCGCGGTGCGCCGGGTGGCGCGCGCCGCGGTGGCCGCGCCCGGCCTCGCGCTGGCCTGGCTGATCGTGCTGGTGGTGCTGGCCTGGGCCGTCGTGCCCTCCTGGTTCACCGCGCACGACCCGAACGAGGGCGACTCCGACGCCAGCTTCCTCGGGCCGAGCCTCGCGCACCCGTTCGGCACCGACCGGCTCGGCCGCGACCTGCTGGCCCGCGCCATCCACGGCACCGGGACCACGGTGAGCGCGACGCTGCTCGCGGTGGCGATCGGCTTCGTGCTCGGTGCGTTGGTCGGGCTGTTCAGCGGCTTCGTCGGGGGCCGGGTGGACGCGGTCGTCATGCGCTTCGTCGACATGTTGCTCGCCATCCCCGGGCTGCTGCTCGCCATGACCGTGGTCACCGCGCTCGGCTACGGCACCGTCAATATCGCCATGGCCGTCGGTATCTCGGCGGTGGCCGCGTTCGCCAGGGTGATGCGCTCGGCGGTGCTCAAGGTGACCGACACCGACTTCGTCGAGGCCGCCTACGGCTCCGGCGCCGGGTTCGGCCGGGTGGTGTTCCGGCACGTGCTGCCCAACTCGCTCTCCCCGGTGCTGGCGCTGGCCGCGCTGGAGTGCGGGTCGGCGGTGCTCGCCGTCGCGGCGCTCGGCTTCCTCGGCTACGGCGCCCCGCCGCCGCAGCCGGAGTGGGGGCTCGCGGTGGCCGAGGGCCGCGACTACCTCGCCACCTACCCGTGGATCTCGATCCTGCCCGGGGTGCTCATCGCGGTGGTCGTGTTGTCCACCAACCGGATCGGCCGATCGTTGGGAGAGCAAAAGTGACAGTCCATGACCAGCCCCTGCTGCGGGTTGCCGACCTGGCGGTCGAGTACGCCACCCCCGGTCGCGGTGCGCCGGTGCGCGCGGTGAGCGGGGTCTCGCTCACCGTGCGGCCGGGCGAATTCGTCTCCGTGGTCGGTGAATCCGGGTCGGGCAAGAGCACGACCGTGCACGCCGCGCTGCGGCTGCTCCCCGGCAACGCCACCGTGCGGGCGCGGGCGCTCGAACTCGGCGGGGCGGAGATCTCCGGCTGGGGTGATCGCAGGCTGAGCACGCTGCGCGGGCCGTTCGCCGGGTTCGTGCCGCAGGATCCGGGGACCTCGCTGAATCCGGTCAAGCGGGTCGGGGTGCAGGTGGCCGAGGCGATCCGGCTGCACCGGAAGGTGAGCGCCGCCGAGGCGCGGCGGATCGCGCTGGCCAAGCTGGAGCTGGCCGGGTTGCGCGAGCCGGAGCAGATCTACCCGCGCTACCAGCACGAACTCTCCGGCGGGATGAAGCAGCGGGTGCTGATCGCCATCGCGCTCGCCAACGACCCGAAGCTGCTCGTCGCCGACGAGCCGACCTCGGCGCTCGACGTGACGGTGCAGAAGCGGATCCTGGATCACCTCTCGGCGCTGCGCGGCGAGCTCGGGTTGGGCGTGCTGCTGGTGACGCACGATCTCGGCGTCGCCGCGGAGCGCTCGGACCGGCTCATCGTCATGCAGCGCGGGCGGGTGGTCGAGGAGGGGCCGGTGCGCGACATCCTCGCCGCGCCGCGCGAGGAGTACACCCGCGCGCTGATCGCCGCCGCCCCCGCCGCGCACCGGGGAAGGTTGGAGCCCGAGGGCGGCCGCCGCCCCGCGCTCGTCACGGGCGCGCCGGAACCCGCCGCGGCCGCTCCGGAGCCGTCGCCCCCGTCGGCCGAGGGCCATCGCGCTGCGGCGTGGCTGGCGAAAGCATCTGCGGGGCAACAGGGTTCGACGTCACTGCTGGAGGCGCGCGGGCTGACCAAGGCGTACGGCGGCGTGCGGGCGGCCGACGAGGTGGCCCTGTCCGTGCGCGCGGGCTCCACCCACGCCCTGGTCGGCGAGTCCGGCGCGGGCAAGTCCACCGTGGCCAGGATCGTGGTCGGCCACGGCACCGCCGACTCCGGCGAGCTGCGCTTCGACGGCGCTCCGGTGCCGATCACCGGCCGGGCCGGGCTCGCCCGGCGCCGCCCGCGCGACCTGCGCCGGGAGATCCAGTTCGTGCACCAGAACCCGTTCGGCTCGCTCGACCCCGGCTACACCGTCGAGCGGATCGTGTCGGAGCCGCTGCAGGCGTTCGGCATCGAGTCCGACCGGCGCCGCCGCCGCGAACGTGCCGCCGAGCTGCTCGACGCCGTCGCGCTGGAACCCGAGCACCTGCGGCGCCGCCCGGCCGAGCTCTCCGGCGGCCAGCGGCAGCGGGTCGCGCTGGCCCGCGCGCTGGCGGCCGGGCCGAAGCTGCTGGTCCTGGACGAGGCGGTCTCCGCGCTCGACGTCTCGGTGCAGGCGCAGATCCTGCGGCTGCTGGTCGAGCTGCAGGCGGCGCAGGGGCTCACGTACCTGTTCATCACGCACGACCTCGGCGTGGTCCGGCTGATCGCCGACGACGTCTCGGTGCTGCGCGCGGGCCGGGTGGTGGAGTCCGGCACCGTGGCCGGGGTCTTCGAGCGCCCCGAGCAGGAGTACACCCGCACCCTGCTTGCGGCGGTGCCCGGCGAGCGGGCGGTGCCGATCGCGGTCTGACCCTGGAGCCGGGCTGCACAGAATCGCCCTGATCGTAAGGATTTTCTCAACCCTCGCCGGACCGGACACTGATCTCCGACGCCAGCGAAACGAGGGTTCCATGTACGACATCCGGCGGCTGATCCTGCTGCGCGACCTCTCCGAGCGCGCCACCATGACGGCGGTCTCGGAGCTGCACGGGATCACCACCTCCGCGGTCTCGCAGCAGCTCCGGATCCTGGAGGACGAGGTGGGAACCGTGCTCACCCGCCGCGAGGGCCGGGTGCTCCGGCTGACCTACGCGGGGCGGGTGCTCGTGGACCACACGTCGCGGATCATCGCGGCGCTGGAGGAGGCCGAGTCGGCGGTGGCCGCCACCGCGGAGAAGGTGACCGGGGTGCTCACCCTGGCCACCTTCCGCACCGCGCAGACCCGGCTCGCGCTGCCCGCGGCGGCCCGGCTGATGGCCGAGTATCCGGGGCTCAAGGTCCGGGTGGTGGATCTCATGCCGGTCGAGTCGGTGCCCGCGGTGCGGCGCCAGGAGGTCGATCTGGCCATCACCTACGCCTACTCGTTCGGGACCAAGGACCTGCCGCTCGGGCTCACCTCGGAGTTCCTCTACAGCGACCCGCTGGTCCTGATCGCCCCCACCGGCCTGCGCGAACAGGCCCGCAAGCACGGCCTCGGCGCGGTGCGGGACGCGGACTGGATCGCCGCGCGGGACGGCGCGCCCTCGATCGCGTCGGTGATGTTCGCCTGCCGGGAGGCCGGTTTCGCGCCCCGGATCCAGCACCGCAGCGGCAGCTTCACCGCCATGGCGGAGATGGTGGCGCACGGCCTCGGGGTGGCGATCGTGCCGGAGATGTCGGTCTCGCCCGAGCACCGTTCGCTGGTCGCCTGCCCGATCGTGGACAGCACCCGCCGGATCGGGGTCACCTACCGGCAGGCCTCGGCCGAGCGGCCCGCGGTGGCCGCCGCCATCCGCACCCTGCGCACGGTGGCGATGCCGAGCCGGCTCGCCTCCTGACCCTCGCCGCCCGACCCGCCTGCCCCCGGGCAGCGCGGGAATTCCGTTGTGCCCATTCGCAACTCGGTCGAGAAAAACTGAACGATTGTCGTAGAACCGCTGCCTTGTTCGTGGAACGGATGACTTCCGATACTGGCGGCACTCGTCTCCGTACCCGCCGACCAGACGGAAGCCCATGACTCGATCACTGCACGTGAACATCTCGCTGCTGACGCCAGGCCACTTCCGCGGCGCCTGGCGGCTGCCCGGCAACGACCCGCGCGCCTTCGTGGACGCCGAGCACTTCCGCCGGCTCATCCAGCTCGCCGAGTCGGCCGCGCTGCACGCCGTCTTCGTCGGCGACAGCCCGGCGATCGCCCCCGACATCGCCAACGCGCCCGGGCTCGGCCTCGACCCGGTGGTCATGCTGGCCGACGCCGCCGCGAGTACCACGCACATCGGCGTGATCGCCACCGCCTCCACCACCTTCGAGCAGCCCTGGTCGCTGGCCAGGCGCTACCTCAGCCTCGACCACCTGACCGGCGGCCGGGCCGGCTGGAACGTGGTGACCACCCAGCAGGCCGCCGCGGCGGCGAACTTCGGCTGGGACGAGCACCCGGACAAGGAGCTGCGCTACCGGCGGGCGGCGGAGTTCGTCGAGGTGGTGACCGCGCTGTGGGACGGCTGGGAGCCGGACGCGCTGCTCGGCGACCCCGCGGGCAGCTTCGCCGACCCCGGGCGCATCCACCCGCCCGCGCACCGCGGCGAGTTCTTCGCGGTGGCGGGCGCGCTGCCGCTGCCGCGCTCGCCGCAGGGCAGGCCGCTGGTGGTGCAGGCGGGCGCCTCACCGGGCGGCAAGCGGCTCGCCGGGCGCACCGCCGACCTGGTCTTCGCCGCCGCGCAGACCCCGGAGCTGGCCCGCGCGCTGCGCACCGAGCTCCGCGGCCACGCCGCCGACGCCGGGCGCGACCCGGAGTCGATCCGGGTCTCCACCGGGCTGGTGGTGGTGATCGGCGGCACCGAGGCCGAGGCGAAGGAGCGCGAAGCCGAGCTGCGGCAGACGATTCCGGTGCGGCCCGCGCTGGAGCAGCTCGCCGCCCAGCTGGGGCTGCCTGCCGGCTCGCTGGACCCGGAGACCGTGCTCACCCCGGAGATCGTCGGGGAGGCGGCGGCGCGCTCGGCCGGGTTCGGCGCGGGCACGCTGGCGCTGCTGCGCCAGCGGCCGCACACCGCGCTGGAGCTGGTGCACCGCTTCGCCGGCGGCGCCGGGCACCGGCTGGTGGTCGGCACGCCGGAGCAGGTGGCTGCCGGGATCGCGGAGTGGTTCGAATCCGGCGCCACCGACGGTTTCACCGTCATGCCCGGCGATATCGGCGCCGATTTCCCCGCCTTCGTCGAGCACGTGGTGCCGGAGCTGGTGCGGATCGGCGTCTACCGCGGCGAGTACGCGCACGAGACCCTGCGCGGCAACCTCGGGTTGCCCGCGCCCGAGACGACAACCGCCGGAGTGTGAGATGAGCACCGCGATCATCGATGTCGCGACCCCGCACGGCTTGGACGAGGCCGCCTTCGCCGCCGCGCTGGCCCGGATCGCCGAGCTGGCCCCCGAGCACGATGCCGCGGGCCGCTTCCCGGCCGCCGCCTTCGAGCTGCTCCGCCCCACCGGGGTGCTGGCGCTGACCGTCCCGGTCGAGCTGGGCGGGCTGGGGCGGGGGATCGCCGAGGCGGTCGAGGTGATCGAGCGGGTCGGCGCCGCCGACCCCTCGGTCGGGCTGATCCTGCAGTGGAACTACGTCAACCACCTGGCGCTGCGGCACCCGGACAACCCGTGGCCGCGCGAGCTGGCCGAACGGGTGCTGCGCAGCGCCGCCACCGACGGCACCCTGATCAACGGCGTCAATGTGGAGCGCGAGCTGGGCAGCCTCTCCCGCGGCGGGCTGCCCGCCACCACCGCGACCCGGCTGCCGTCGGGCGACTGGCGGATCGACGGCGAGAAGGCCTACGCCACCGGCATCTCCGGGCTGAGCTGGTTCACCGTCACGGCCACCACCGCCGAGCCGGAGCCGAAGATCGCCACCTTCCTGCTGGACCGCTCGGCGCCGGACTGGGAGGTGCTGCCGACCTGGAACCACCTCGGGCTGCGCGCCTCCGACACCCAGTCGGTGCTGTTCTCCGGCACCGTCGTGCCGCACGCCCGGCTGGTCGACGTGCGCGACCCGAAGGGCAAGCCGCTGCCGCGGCCGGGCAGGCAGGCGCTGCCGCTGCTGCTGGCCGCGAACTACAACGGCGTCGCCATCGCGACCAGGGACTGGCTGGTGCGCTACCTGCACACCAGGGTGCCGACCGCGCTCGGCGCTCCGCTGGCCACCGTCCCGCGCTTCCACGACCGGGTCGGTGAGATCGAGGCCGCCATCCAGACCAGCCGGGCGCTGCTCCGGCAGGGTGTGGCGGCGCTGGTCGCGGGGAAGCAGTCGCCGCTGTTCGGGCTGGCCAAGCATGTCGCCACCGCGACCGCCATCCGGGTCACCGAGTCGGCGCTTGACCTGACCGGCAACCCCGGCCTCGACCGGAAGAACCCGCTGGAGCGGCACCACCGGGACGCCATGGTCGGGCGGATCCACACCCCGCAGAGCGATGCGGTGCTCGCCCAGCTCGGCCGCGACGCCATCGCGCTCGGCAGGCCGGAGGAGCTGTCGTGAGCCACCGCGAGGTCCACCTCAATGTCAATATCCTGAACGCGGGCGTCTTCGGCGGCTCCTGGCGGTTCCCCGGTGCCGAGCCGGCGGCGAGCCTCGGGCTGGAGCACTACCTGCGGATCGCGCAGCGCGCCGAGGAGGCCACCTTCGACGCGATCTTCCTCGCCGACGGCCCCGGGATCAGGGACGACCTGCGCTATCGGCCGTTCAACGGGCTGGAGCCGTCGGTGATCCTGGCCGCGGTGGCGGCCGCGACCGAGCGGGTCGGGCTGATCGCCACGCTCTCCTCCAGTTACAACGACCCGTACGACGTCGCGCGGCGCTTCGCCACGCTGGACCTGCTCAGCGGCGGGCGCGGCGGCTGGAACGTGGTGACCACCGCGGGGGCCGGCCCGGCGCGCAACTTCGGGCTGGACGCCGAGCCCGCGCACGCCGAGCGGTATCGGCGCGCGGCGGAGTTCGTCGAGGTGGTGCGGGCGCTCTGGAACAGCTGGGAGCCGGACGCGCTGATCGGCGACAAGGCCGCGCATCGCTTCGCCGACCCGGCTCGGATCCACCCGGTGCAGCACACCGGGGAGTTCCTCGACGTGGCCGGGCCGCTGAACGTCCCGCGCAGCCCGCAGGGCGAGCCGGTCGTCGTGCAGGCGGGCGCCTCCAGCGACGGCCGCGCGCTGGCCGCGCGGATCGGCGAGGTGATCTTCACCGCCGCGCAGACCGCGGACGAGGCGGGGGAGTACTACCGCGACGTCAAGGCGCGGGCCGCCGCGTACGGCAGGCGGCCGGAGCACGTGCTGATCCTGCCCGGGCTCTCCACCGTGATCGGCTCCACCGAGGCGGAGGCGGAGCGGCGCAGGCAGCTGCTCGCCGAGCTGGTGCCGCCGGAGTACGCGCTGAACCGGCTCGCCGAGCAGCTCGGGGTCGACCGCGAGGCGCTGGTCCTCGACGCGCCGCTGCCCTGGCACCTGCTCGCCGACCCGGACGAGGCAGGGGGGTCGCAGACCTTCTACCGGATCGCGCTCGGGTTGGCGCGGCGGGAGAGTCTGACCGTGCGGCAGCTGCTGCACCGGCTCGGGGGCGGGGCCGGGCACCGGATCGTCACCGGCACGCCGGAGCAGGTGGCGGACGCCATCGTGGACTGGGTGGATCGCGGGATCGCCGACGGGTTCAACCTCATGCCGGACGTGCTGCCCGGCGGTTTCGACGATTTCGTGGACGGGGTCGTCCCGATCCTGCGCAAGCGCGGAGTCTTCCGCCGCGAGTACCGCGGCACCACACTCCGCGACCACCTCGGCCTGCCGAAACCCGAGTATGTGCGGCCCGGCGCGATCGCGGCGGCCGCCGCGGAAGGAGCGGCCTGACCATGGCACGGACCCTCTCGTTCTTCGTGAACGTCGGCAGCGCCGGCTACCACCCGGCCGCCTGGCTGGACCCGGCGCTGGCCCCGGACGCCTTCATCGACCTCGCGCACTACCGGCGGATCGCGGAGGTCGCCGAACGCGGCGCGCTGGACGGCCTGCTGCTCCCGGACATCCCGGTGCAGCAGCCCGGCATCGCCCGCGGCCCGGCCGCCACCCTGGACCCCGTGCTGGTCACCGCCGCGCTCGCGGTGAGCACGGAGCGCATCGGCCTGGTCCCCACCGCGAGCACCACCCTGAACCGCCCGTACAACCTGGCCCGCCGCATCCTCTCGCTGGACCACGCGAGCCACGGCCGGGCCGGCTGGAACGCCGTCACCACCTTCGAGCCGCGCGCCGCCGCCAACTTCGGGCTGCGCGAGCTACCGGACCGCGACGAGCGGTACCGCCGCGCGGCGGAGTACCTCGGCGTCGTCACCGGGCTGTGGGACAGCTGGGAGGAGGACGCGGTCGTCGGCGATCGGGAATCCGGTGTCTTCGCCGACCCGGAGAAGGTGCACGCGCTGAACCACGTCGGCGAGTTCTACTCCGTGGCGGGCCCGCTGAACGTCGTCCGCTCACCCCAGGGCCGCCCGGTCCTGGTGCAGGCAGGCGCCTCCCCGCAGGGCCGGGCCTTCGCCGCCGCGCACGCCGAGGTGATCTACACCAGCCAGCTGAGCCTCTCCGGTGTGCGCGAGTTCAGCGCCGAGGTGCGCGCCGCGGCCGCCGCGCACGGCCGCGACCCGGAGGCGCTCAGGATCCTGCCCGGGCTGGTCCTGGTCGTCGGCTCCACCGAGGCCGAGGCGCGCGACCGCTTCGACGCGCTGCAGAACCGGCTGCACCCGGACAGCGCGCCGGTGCGCATGCTGGCCCAGTGGCTCGGCTACCCGGACGCCGAGCTCGAGCTGGACGCCCCGCTCCCCGAGCGCTACACCGTGCTGCCCGCGACCAGGGTCGGCCCGGAGGGCTTCTTCACCGCGCTCACCCGCTACGCCGCCGAGACCGGATTCACCGTGCGCGAACTGCTCACCCACGTCCTCGGCGGGCACCGCGTGGTGATCGGCACCCCGAAGACCGTCGCCGACCACATCGAGCTGTGGTTCCGCAACGGCGGCATCGACGGCTTCACCGTCATCCCCGCTGTACTCCCTGCCTCGCTGGCCGACTTCGTCGACGAGGTGGTGCCCGAGCTGCGCCGCCGCGGCCTCTTCCGGCGCGGCTACGAGGGCGCCACGCTCCGCGAACACCTCGGCCTGCCGGTGCCCGCGAACTCGTTCCAGACCGTTTCCCCGATCGGAAGGTGATCCATGACCCACCGCTACCTCGGCCGCACCGGAGTGCTGGTCAGCCCGCTCACGCTGGGCGCCATGAACTTCGGCGCCTGGGCCAACAAGGACCACGACGAGGCGATCCGGATCGTGCACAGGGCACTGGACTCCGGCATCAACGTGGTCGACACCGCGGACGTCTACTCACAGGGCGAGAACGAGGAGATCGTCGGGAAGGCGCTGCTCGGCCGCCGCGACGAGGTGGTGCTGGCCAGCAAGTTCCACGGCCAGATCGGCACCGACCCGAACACCAGGGGCAACTCCCGGCGCTGGATCATCCGCGCCGTGGAGGACAGCCTGCGCCGGTTGCAGACCGACCACCTCGACCTCTACCAGGTGCACCGCCCCGACCCGGCCGTGCCGCTGGAAGAGACGCTGCGCGCCCTGGACGACCTGGTGCGCGCGGGCAAGATCCGCTACTCCGGGACCACGACCTTCGAACCGCACCAGCTGGTCGAGGCGCAGTGGGTGGCGCAGGACCGCAACCTGCACGCCCCGGTGAGCGAGCAGCCGCCGTACTCCATCCTGGCCCGCGGCGCGGAGAAGGGCACGCTGCCGATCGCGCAGAAGTACGGTCTGGGCGTGCTCACCTGGAGCCCACTCGCGGGTGGTTGGCTTTCGGGACGCTATCGCGCGGGCGAGACCGCGCCGGACTCCACCCGGCTGCACCGCCAGCCGCACCGGCACGACCCGGAGCTCGTCGCCAACCAGCGCAAGCGCGCCGCCGCCGAGGAGCTGGCCAAGCTCGCCGACGACGCCGGGCTCACCCTGGTGCACCTGGCGCTCGCCTTCGTGCTGCAGCACCCGGCGGTGAGCAGCGTGATCATCGGCCCGCGCACCGAGGAGCACCTGCTCGGCCAGCTCGGCGCCGTCGACGTCCGGCTCGACGCCGAACTGCTGGACCGGATCGACGCCATCGTCGCCCCCGGCAGCACCCTCAGCCCCGCCGACGAGGGCTACCTGCCGCCCTCGCTCACCGACGCCACCACTCGCCGCACCCTTGGAGCCAGCCGATGAGCCTGTCCGACCTCCGCACTCTGGGCCGCACCGGCGTCAAGGTCAGCCCGTACGCGCTGGGCACCATGAACTTCGGCCCGCGCGGCAACAGCAGCCACGAGGACTCCATCGCGATCATCCACCGCGCGCTGGATGCCGGGATCAATATCGTGGACACCGCCGACACCTACTCGCGCGGCGAGTCCGAGGTCATCGTCGGCAAGGCGCTGCACGGCCGCCGCGACGACATCGTGCTGGCCACCAAGTTCCACAACGCCGTCGACGACGACCCCACGCACCGCGGCAACTCCCGGCGCTGGATCGCCCGCGCGGTCGAGGACAGTCTGCGCCGGTTGCAGACCGACCACATCGACCTCTACCAGGTGCACCGCCCGGAGCGGGTGACCGATCTCGAGGAGACCGTCGGCGCCCTGGACGACCTGGTGCGCGCGGGCAAGATCCGCTACTACGGCACCTCGGTGTACTCGCCCGGGGAGCTGGTCGAGGCGCAGTGGATCGCGGACCGGCGCAAGCTGAACCGCTCGGCGTCGGAACAGGTTCCGTACTCGCTGCTGGTGCGCGGGATCGAGCGGGAGACGCTGCCGATCGCCGGGAAGTACGGGCTCGGCGTGCTCTCCTACGGCCCGCTCGCCGCGGGCTGGCTCTCCGGGAAGTACCGGGTCGGCGCGGCGCAGCCGGACTCGCACCGCGCCGACCTCATCCCCGGCCGCTTCGACGTGGACAACCCGGCCAATGCCGCCAAGCTCGCCGCCGCGGACGCGCTCGCGGCGCTGGCCGACGAATCCGGGCTGACGCTGGTGCAGCTGGCCGTCGGCTTCGTGCTGGCGCACCCGGACATCAGCGCCACCATCATCGGCCCGCGCACCGGCGAGCACCTGGACGGCTACCTGGCCGCCGCGGACACGGTGCTGAGCGACGACATCCTGGACCGGATCGACCAGATCGTCGCGCCGGGCACCGTCTTCCACGAGCGCGACACCGGCATCATCGCCCCCGCGCTCGCCGACCCCGCGCTGCGCCGGAGCGCCGCGTGAGCACGCTGGTCGCCGCGCTGCGCCCCGGCTCGGCCGAGATCACGGCGCTGCTCGCCGAGATCGCGGCCGACGCCGCCCGGCGCCGCGACGCGGGCGGCACCGAACCCCCGGACGCCGCCATCACGGCGATCAAGCGGCTCCGGCTCGGCTCGGTGCGGGTGCCGGAATCCGACGGCGGGCCGGGCTGGAGCATCGCCGAGCTCTTCGACCTGCTGATCGACCTGGCCGAGGCCGACCCGGACGTGCCGCACATCCTGCGCATCCACTACGGCTTCGTCGAGGAGCTGTACCGGCTGCCGCACACCGAACGCAAGCTCGCCTGGCAGCGGGAGGTGTTGCGGGGCAGCCTGTTCGGCGGCGCGCTCACTGAGCTGAGCAGCAAGCCGGTCGGGAACTACGACTACGAGAGCACGCTCACCGCGGCGTCCGGCGGCTACCTGCTGAACGGGCGCAAGTTCTACAGCACCGGCGCCAGGTACGGCGACTTCATCCGGGTCACCGCGAACGGGCCGGACGGCGCCGTGCTCTCCGCGGTGGTCCCGGTGGACCGGGCAGGCGTCGAGCACGTGGACGACTGGGACGGCATCGGCCAGCGCCACACCAGCAGCGGCACCACCGTCTTCACCGACGTCGCCGTGGCCGAGGCGGAGACGCTCCCGTTCCGCGACCCGGCCGCGAAGGACCGCCCGCGGCAGTCTTTCCCGCAGCTCTACCTGTACGCGGTGGCGGCGGGGATCCTGCGCGCGCTCGCCACCGACGCCGCCGCCCTGGTCCGCGGCCGCGGCCGGAACTTCGTCTTCGCCAATACCGAGGAGCCGCGGCACGATCCGCAGCTGCTCGCGGTGATCGGCGAGCTGGACGCGACCGCCTTCGCCGCCGAGGCGGTGGTGCGCGCGGCCGCGGTGGCGCAGGAGGCGGCCTTCGCCGCCGCGCGCGCGTCCGGGGTGGATCCGGAGCTGGAGCACGCGGCCTCGGTGCAGGCGGCGCGGGCCAAGGTCGCGCTCGAGGACGTCGCGCTGCGCGCGGCCGGGCGGATCTTCGACGTCGGCGGCGCCTCGGCCACCAGGGCGGCGGCCGGGCTCGACCGGCACTGGCGCAACCTGCGCACGCTGTTCTCGCACAACCCGGCCGCGTACAAGGCGCGGGCACTGGGGAATCTGCGGGTGAACGGGGAGCCGCTGCCGGTGGCCGGGCACTTCTGAGAAGAAAGGGGCGGCGGGATTCGTCGAAACGAAGCCCGCCGCACCGGATCGGGGTCACCGCAGCCCTCGGGACTCACCGGATCCTTCTGCACTCGATCCGAGCGCCGGTTATGACTATAGGGCAGGCTTACCTAAGTCTGCAAGACCTTCGTTCGGAGCGGTCCGGCGGTGGTGTAAAGGTGGAGGGCATGAGTGCACCTGACACCGGCTTCTCCCTGGCCGACCTGACCCCGGAAGCGATGAACGAGGCCGACCGGGGGTACTTCACCGACTTCATCGGCTTGCGCTACACCGAGATCACGCCGGACCGGGTGCGCGCCGAGTGGACCGTGACCCCGAACCTGCACCAGCCGGCCGGGATCCAGAACGGCGGCGTCTACTGCACCGTGGTGGAGACGCTCGCCAGCGTCGCGGGCGGGGTCTGGTTCGGAGAGCGCGGCACCGTCGTCGGGGTGAACAACAACACCGACTTCCTGCGCGCGGTGCGCGAGGGGCTGCTGCGCGGCGAGGCGACGCCGATACATCGCGGCCGCTCGCAGCAGCTGTGGGTGGTGGTGATCACCGACGAGCAGGACCGGGTGGTCGCGCGCGGGCAGGTCAGGCTGCAGAACCTGGCCGGCTGATCTTGCCGGGCGGCCGGGGTTCGGCCGTGCCAGAATGACCGTTCGTTCACCCCTCGACCGGTCAGGAGCCCCGATGCGTCTCTCGCCGCACGAGCAGGAGCGGCTGCTGCTGAGCTACGCGGCCGAGCTGGCCCGCCGCAGGCAGGCCCGCGGGCTCCGCCTCAACCACCCGGAGGCGATCGCGCTGATCTCCGACCATGTGCTGGAGGGCGCCCGCGACGGCCGCACCGTCGCCGAGCTGATGACCTCCGGGCGTACCGTGCTCGGCCGCGCCGACGTCATGGACGGCGTGCCGGAGATGATCCACGACGTCCAGGTGGAGGCCACCTTCCCGGACGGCACCAAGCTGGTCACCGTGCACCGGCCGATCGGATGAGCGGCGTGATCCCCGGCGAGTACCTCTGCGCCGACGGCAGCATCGAGCTGAACGCAGGCGCCGCGCGCATCGAGCTGACCGTGCTGAACGCCGGTGACCGCCCGGTCCAGGTCGGCAGCCACGTGCACTTCCCGCAGGCCAACGCCGCGCTGGAGTTCGACCGCGCCGCCGCGCACGGGCACCGCCTCGACATCCCGGCCGGCACCGCCGTCCGCTTCGAGCCCGGTGTGCCGCAACACGTCTCGCTGGTTCCGCTCGGCGGCACCCGCGAGGTGTACGGCATCGGCCTGAATCCCCCCGGAGCACTGGACGGCCCCCGATGACCGAACTCAGCCGCGAGCGCTACGCGCAGCTCTTCGGCCCCACCACCGGCGACCGCATCCGGCTCGCCGACACCGACCTGCTCATCGAGATCACCGACGACCTGAGCGGCGGCCCCGGCCGAGCGGGCGACGAGGCGGTCTTCGGCGGCGGCAAGGTGCTGCGCGAGTCCATGGGGCAGTCGCGCGCCACCCGCGCCGACGGCGCACCGGACACCGTGATCACCGGCGTGGTCGTGGTCGACCACTGGGGCATCGTCAAGGCCGACGTCGGGATAAGGGACGGCCGGATCGTCGCGCTCGGCAAGGCGGGCAACCCGGACACCATGACCGGCGTGCACCCGGACCTGGTGGTCGGGCCGAGCACCGAGATCATCGCGGGCAACGGCCGCATCCTCACCGCGGGCGCCATCGACTGCCACGTGCACCTCATCTGCCCGCAGCTGCTGCCCGAGGCGCTCGGCGGCGGCATCACCACGCTGATCGGCGGCGGTACCGGCCCGGCCGAGGGCAGCAAGGCCACCACCGTCACCCCCGGCGCCTGGCACCTGGCCCGGATGCTGGAGGCCACCGACTCCTGGCCGATGAACGTCGTGCTGCTCGGCAAGGGCAACACGGTGAGCGCCGAGTCGATGTGGGAGCAGCTGCGCGCCGGTGCGGCCGCCTTCAAGCTGCACGAGGACTGGGGCTCCACCCCGGCCGCCATCGACGCCTGCCTGCGCGTCGCCGACGCCTCGGGGGCGCAGGTCGCGCTGCACTCGGACACCCTGAACGAGGCCGGGTTCGTCGAGGACACGCTGGCCGCCATCGCCGGGCGCGGCATCCACGCCTACCACACCGAGGGCGCGGGCGGCGGGCACGCGCCGGACATCATCACCGTCGCCTCGCACCCGAACGTGCTGCCCAGCTCCACCAACCCCACCCGCCCGCACACCGTCAACACCCTGGACGAACACCTGGACATGCTCATGGTGTGCCACCACCTGAGCCCATCCATTCCGGAGGATCTGGCCTTCGCGGAGAGCCGGATCCGGCCCTCCACCATCGCCGCCGAGGACCTGCTGCACGATCTCGGCGCTATCTCCATGATCGGCAGCGACTCGCAGGCCATGGGGCGGATCGGCGAGGTGGTCATGCGCACCTGGCAGACCGCGCACGTCATGAAGCGCCGCCGCGGCGCGCTGCCCGGCGACGGCGCCGCCGACAACCTGCGGGTGCGCCGCTACATCGCCAAGTACACGATCTGCCCGGCCGTCGCGCACGGCCTCGAGCACGAGGTCGGCTCGGTCGAGGTGGGCAAGCTGGCCGACCTGGTGCTCTGGGAGCCCGCCTTCTTCGGCGTGCGGCCGCACGCCGTGCTCAAGGGCGGCGCCATCGCCTGGGCCGCCATGGGCGACGCCAACGCCTCCATCCCCACCCCGCAGCCGGTGCTTCCCCGCCCCATGTTCGGTGCGGCACCGCCGGTCGCCGCCGCCACCTCGCTGCACTTCGTCAGCGAGCACGCCATCGCCGACGGGCTCGCGGACCGGATCGACGTGCGGCGCAGGCTCGTGCCCACCGCCGACGTGCGCCGCCGCGGCAAGGCCGACATGCCGCTCAACGACGCCATGCCGCACATCGAGGTCGAGCCGGACACCTTCACCGTGCGCATCGACGGCGAGGTCTGGGCCGAGGAGCCCGCCACCGAACTGCCGATGGCACAGCGCTACTTCCTGTTCTGAGCCGCGGTGGCAGACTGACCCCCATGACGTCGTCGCAATGGGCCGAGGTGGACCGCTACATCGTGGACAACCTGGTGGTGGACGGGGCGGGGGCGGCAGCGCTCGACGCCAACGCCGCCGCCGGGCTGCCCGCCATCGATGTGTCGCCGCCGCAGGCCAAGTTCCTGCACCTGCTCGCGCGCGCCGCGGGGGCGCGGCGGGTGCTGGAGATCGGCACGCTCGGCGGGTACAGCACGCTGTGGCTGGCCCGGGCGGTCGGGCCGGCCGGGCGGGTGGTCACCTTCGAGTTCGAGCCGAAGCATGCCGCGGTGGCGCGGGAGAATCTGGAGCGGGCCGGGGTCGCCGATCGGGTCGATATCCGGGTCGGGGCCGCGCTGGACAATCTGCCCGGGTTGGCCGACGAGGATTCCGAGCCGTTCGACTTCGTCTTCATCGACGCCGACAAGGTGAACAACTCGAACTACGTGCTCTGGGCGCTGCGGTTGACGCGGCCGGGGTCGGCGATCGTGGTCGACAATGTGGTGCGCAACGGGGGGCTCGCCGACGAGCACTCCGACGATCCCGCCGTGCAGGCGGGGCGGGAGCTGGTCGATCTGCTCGCGGCGGAGCCTTCGCTGGACGCGACCATCGTCCAGACCGTCGGCGCCAAGGGATGGGACGGGTTCGCCTACGCCGTGGTGAACGGGGGCTGATCCCTCAGGGGATCAGGACGACTTTGCCGGTGGTGCCGCGCGTTTCCAGCGCCCGGTGCGCCTGTGCCGCGTCGGCCAGCGGGAAGCGGTGGACCACCGGCTTCCAGCGGCCTGCGCGCCAGGCGTCGATAGCGCGGGTCTCCAGGACTCGGATGTCGCCGCCGACCGGGGCGAGCATGGCGGGGCCGAGCACCACGGTCGAGGTGCGGTCGCCGCCGGGTGGGAGCAGGACCGGCGGGCCGGCCGCATCGGGTTCGGCGGACCAGCCGTAGACCACGTGGGTTCCGCCCGGGCCGAGCAGTTCCAGCGCGGCGCGAGCGACCGGTCCGCCCACGGCGTCGAACAGCACGTCCACCGGCTTTCCGAGCCGCTTCCGCACCTCGTCGGCCCACCGGTCGTCCAGGTAGTCCACCGCGTGGTCGGCGCCGAGCGAGCGCACCAGCTCCACCTTCGCGGGGCCACCCGCGACCCCGACCACCTCGGCACCCGCCGCCTTCGCCGCCTGCACCAGCAGGACGCCGAGCCCGCCCGCCGCCGAGGTCACCAGCACCGTTGTGCCCGGCTCGATCCTGGCGAACTGCAGAATCCCGACGGCGGTGCGTCCCGTGCCGATCAGCGCGACCGCCTCGGCCGGATCGGCGCCCTCGGGCAACCGGTGGAGCCGATCGGCCGCGACCACGGCCAGCTCGGCGTACCCGCCCGGCACCATGCCCAGGTGCGCGACCACCTCCGCGCCGAGCCAGTCGGGATCGACCCCGTCGCCGAGCGCGTCCACGGTCCCCGCCACCTCGCGGCCGGGGATCGTCGGCAGCTCCGGCGCCGGCATCGGGCCCGGCTTCCCCTGTCGCAGTACGGTGTCGAGCACGTGCACCCCGGCCGCGGCGACCGCGATCCGCACCTGCCCGGGGCCGGGCTCCGGATCGGGGACCTCGTCGAGGCGCAGATTCTCGGCGGGGCCGAAGGCGTGCAGTCGGATGGCGCGCACGGGCGGAACTCCTGTCGTCGAACGGATTCCGCTCCACCCTGCAACCTCGAGCGAGGTCGAGGTCAAGCCCGCGCGTGCAGCGCGGCGAAACCGTCGCAGAGCGCGTCCAGCCCGCTGCGCAGCACCAGGTCGTTGTCGAGGGCGTCGAGCCCGCGCCCGGCGAGCCCGCCGAGCGGGTCCGGGATGTCCGCCACGGGCTGCCCGGTGAGCAGCGCGCGCAGCGGGTTGCCCGCGCCGTCGCGCTCGTCGCTCCGGCGCACCAGAAGCTCGCTGACCAGCGGCAGCGTGCAACCGGAGATGTAATTCCACACCGAGAACGCCATCCTGGTTGCCTCCGCGGTATCCACCCCGAGCTCGCCGAACCCCTCCACCAGCCAGGCCAGGCAGCGCAGGCTGTACGGCCCGAAGCTGTACCGCGGCATGGCGAACGCCAGCAGCACCCACGGATGCCGCTGGTAGAGCGCGCGATCCACGTCGGCGGCGATGTGCACCCGCTCCCGCCAGCTCCACCGCTCGCCCGCCGGGGGAGCGGGGTAGGGGTTGCGCCGCGAGACCTCGTCGGTCATCGCGGCGAGCAGTTCGTCCTTGTTCGCCACGTGCCGGTACAGCGACATCGCCCCCACGCCGAGCCGATCGGCGATCCGCCGCATGGAGAGCCCGTCCAGCCCCTCGGTGTCGGCGACGGTGATCGCGGTATCCACGATCGAGGCCCTGGACAGCTTGGATTCGGCCATGCGTACACTGTACCCGGAATGCGTACGGTGTACGCGTGGTTGTACCGGCAGACGACGAGCACGAGGAGGCGACCGACGATGACGTCCGTGGACGATGCGGTGACGGCGACAGCGGCCGGTCCGAGCCCGCGCCGCGCCTGGCTCGGCATGTCGGTGCTGCTGCTGCCCGTGCTGCTGGTCTCCATGGACATCTCGGTCCTGTTCCTCGCCATGCCGACGCTCTCCGCCGACCTGGCGCCGTCCGCCGCCCAGCAGCTGTGGATCCTGGACATCTACGGCTTCCTGCTGGCCGGCCTGCTCATCACCATGGGCAACCTCGGCGACCGCATCGGCAGGCGCAATATCCTGCTCGCCGGCTCCGCCGTCTTCGGCATCGGCTCGGTCCTGGCCGCCTTCGCCACCGGCCCGGAGATGCTCATCGCGGCCCGCGCCCTCATGGGGATCGGCGGCGCGACACTGCTGCCCTCGAGCCTGGCGCTGATCTCCGTGATCTTCCCCGAGGCGCGGCAGCGCGGCGTCGCCATCGGCGTGTGGACGGCGTTCTTCGCCGGCGGTTCGGCGGTCGGGCCCGTGGTCGGCGGCTTCCTGCTGCACCACTTCTGGTGGGGCTCGGTCTTCCTGGTCAACACCCCGGTGCTGCTGGTCCTGCTCGTGGCGGGCCCGTTCCTGCTCCCCGAGCACCGCGCCGTCGAACGCGGGCTCCTGGATCTGCGCAGCGTCGCGCTGTCCATCGGCGGCATCCTGCCCGTGGTCTACGGCGTGAAGCACGCCGCCGCCGAAGGCGTCGACGCCGAAGCCCTGATCGCCTTCGCCATCGGCGTGCTCCTGCTGGTCCTGTTCGTCCGCAGGCAGCGCCTCCTCGACGACCCCCTGCTCGACCTGCGGCTCTTCGCCAACCGGACCTTCTCGCTCGCCATCGGCGCCAGCCTCACCGGCATGATGTCGCTCGCCGCCCTGAGCTACCTCGCCAGCGTCTACCTGCAGTCCATCACCGGCCGCGACCCGCTCGCCGCCGCCTGGCTCGGCATCCCCATGGCCGTCGCCGTCTTCGTCTTCTCCATCGGCGGCTCCGGCATCGGCCGTGCCCTCGGCACCCGGCTCGCCTTCGTGGTGGCACTGCTCGCCTCCGCGGTGGGCAACCTGATGCTGCTCGGCGTCGGGGTCGACGGCGGCGTCTGGTGGTACGTCGCCGGTTCCGCCCTGGCCGGCGTCGGCTACGGCATCGCCTTCACCCTGGTCTCGGATGTCTCCGTCTCCTCGGTCCCGCCCGAGCGCGCCGGCTCCGCCGCCGCCACCTCCGAAACCAGCTTCGAACTCGGCAACGCCCTGGGCCTGGCCCTGCTCGGCTCCCTCGCCACCGCGGTGTTCCGTGCCTCCAGTGGGACGTCCGGCACGCTCGGCGACGAGTTGCGCGAGGCGGGCACGGACGCGGGCCGCGTGGCCACGGTCCAGGAGTCCTTCGTCACCGGCATGCACACCGCCACCACCGTCGGTGCCCTGCTCCTGGTGCTCATGGCGGCGGCCACCTGGTTCTTCGGCCCCCGCAAGCAAGCGCGACGGTCGTAGTATTGCGACCGATGACCGCCACGCCGAAGCGTCCATTTCCCCCGCTGCACCCGCATTCGACCTCGGACGCCGAAGCCATTCGGGACAACGACTGGGCCGCCTTCCGCCAGCTCGAGCAGGTAGCCGACCACTGGACGCTGAAGCATTGGGCACCGGGGCAGGCCGGCTTCTACTGGTACCTGACCTTCGCCGATCCCGCCCTGGTCGCCCTCGTCACCCGGTGCCAGAAGGAACTCGACCGCGACGGTATCGACCCCGTACCCCTCGACGGGCTCCATCTGACTCTGCTCGGTATCGGCAAGTCCGACCTCCTCTCCAGCGCGCAACTCTCGGCCATCACCGCCGCAGCACGCGGCCGCCTTCGCGGGATACGCCCGTTCCACCTCGAGATCGGCCCACTCGCCGGATCGCGCAGCGCGCTACGTTTCTCGGTCGCCCCGTGGGACGATCTGCTCGCACTGCACAGCGCTCTCCGCGAAGCAACCGCTTCGGTGTGCTCATCCGCCGGAATCGCGGAGACCTCGCGATTTCGGCCGCACGTCGGCATCGGATACATCAACACCCCCCAATCGGCGACCCGCCTCATCGAAGATGTGACGGCGCTACGCCACTTCGCACCGGTCTCCGCGTCGGTGGCCGAGGTCCGATTGGTGCAACTACGCAGAGAAGACAGACGCTACCGGTGGACAGACCGCGCAGTCGTGCCCCTCGGCCTCTAGCTCGGCGGTGCGGCGAACTCTCGTGCTGTGGTGTCCCACTCGCGCAAGGTGTCGAGATAGTCGCCGGAAGGACGCGCGCGAATCGATCCGATGATGTCGCCGAGTTCATGGGCCCGCTGCCACACCGAGCGGATCGGGCGGTCGTGGGAGGTAGCGAGAGCTTCGACGCCGAGGGCCACCGCTCGATCGACATCGCGTTGCTTACCCGAGGCCAGCGCCGCGGCCATGTCGATGCGCACCAGTGAGCGACTCCATACGGAATCGGAGCCGTCGACCCGTTCCTCCACTCGGCGACCGTAGTCGAGGGCGCGGGCGTGATCGCCCGCGGACAGGAACGCCGTGGCCGCGTTCGCCATGAGGCGCGCCTCCCCGTAGGGCGCGAAGTCCAGTGCGGGAGTCAGTGCTGAGCCGGTATCGAATCGGGCCGCTACCACGGTGGCCGCGTCGATGGCGGCGGCGACGCCTTCGCGGTCGCCGACTTTGCCGAGTGCCCGAGCGAGCCCATTGGAGTACAGCCGGATGGAGTGTGCTCCACCGTCGGCCAGATCGAGTCCTTCGTGGGCCGCCCGAACTGCGGCCGCGAAGTCGCGCTGGTAGTAGGCGCACAGACTCTCGGTGCCTTTGATCCAGGCCTGCAAATCGGTGTCCGCGTGCAGGCCGGCCAGTGCGAAAGCCTCCCGGCAGTACAGCCGCGCGTGCCCGAACCGTCCCCGATTGACTGCCATGTATCCGAGGACCGCGGATAGCCGGGCGGCCATCGCGTAGAGGTTTTCGAGCCGAGCGGGGTGACGGCGCTGCCCGAGCATGACCTCGACCTGCCTACGCGCCTCCATGACGATCGGAGCCGAACGCAGCGGCCCAGCCGATTCGTATCGCTCGATGACATCATCGAGGGTGAGCGACACGAGTTCGACGAACTCGCAATCGGTATCCATTTCCGCGATATCCCGCGTTCGCGCGGCGATGGCCGCCAAGGACTCGAAGGTTTGCGACGCGCCGCCGTGGACGGAATCCTCGGAGCCGGACAGTACTGCCCGGAATCGAGCCTGTTCGGAATCGGTCAGGCGACCCAGAACCGTGTCCATCGCCGCCGCGAATCTTCCTGCCAGTTCGATTGTTTCGCGTCGTCCCTCCCATTTGCGTACCGCTCCCACGGTGAAGCCGATGGTCTCGGCGAACTCCGGCTGAGTGAGGCGCAGCGCCGCGGTGCGGAGTGCGCGAACCTCGATGCCGGTCCACTTGGTCACGATCATCGGAGCCGCCCCCGTATTCGATGTTCGTCTCTGCGACGAGCGTAGATGTTCCGTGGTACCCACGTGGCTTCGATTCTCGACGGTGCACGGCCAGGGTGAACAGAACCGAGCCTCCGCCGCTCGGCCACCACGATCGAAGTGGAGCGGAGCGGCTGGATGCTGTCGGTGCCGGCGAGGGACTGCTGGAGGCACGGCATCTATTCCTGGCTTTCGCCGGGCACGTGGACGGCGGCTCGCCACTGATCGAATGGGCTCGGGAACTGTCCGATCTGCACGCCACCCTGCTCACCGCGTCGGTATCGGAAGAGCGCCGGCCCCGGGCTTTCGACGATGCCGTCACCCGACGCCAGGTCCAGTGCTTGATCGGTCGCATCGACGAGTGGTCGATTCTCCATCTTCCCCGCCCTGTGGCCGCTCGCCGCCACACACACTCGCTGGGCGAAGTAATCAGTCACCTCGCCCGCACCTACGCACACGCGCATGCGACGTTGCGGCGCGGTGGCAGCGCCGAGCACCTGCACGATGCGGCACTGCACCTGGCGCGGATCCAGGAGGGCTACGCCGATCTCGTCGCTGAGATCCGCGCACTCCGGATCGAGTTGCCTGCGACGTTTCGCGGGCAACACACATGGTGGTGAAGCGCACTGTGCTGCGCTGAAGAAGGCAGGACAGGCTCCGCGCCCCTAGGATCAGCAGATGCTCTCGACCCTGCTCGCGCTGGCCGACTCCCGGCTGCCGATCGGCGGTCACGTGCATTCCGGCGGGGTGGAGGAGGCCGTCGCCTCCGGTTTGCTCCGCGACGCGGGCACGGTCGAGCAGTACCTGGCCCGGCGCATCCGGACCACCGCCCTGGTCACCGCGTCGCTGGCGGCGGCTGTCTGCGCGGGAACCCTGACACCGGCGCGGGCCGAACTCGAGGCCGATGCCAGGACGCCGTCCCCTGCGGCGCGGGATGCCTCCCGGGCTCAGGGACGCGGCCTGCTCCGGCTCGCGAGCAAACTCCGCCCCGGCCCGGTCTGGGCGGAGCTGACCCCGCGTCCGCACCTGTCGACCGTGTTCGGCCTGGTCGGCCGCGAGTACGAGACCACCCCGCGCGAGATCGCGAATGTCGTCGTCTACACGACGCTCACCGGTGCGGCCACGGCCGCTCAGCGTCTCCTGGCGCTGGATCCGGCGGCGATAGCGGCCACCACGTTCCGCCTCACGCAACTCTGCGACGAGACCGCGGCGGAAGCGGCGAGAGGTCTCGCCGCACTGTCGGACCCGCTGCAGGACGCGCTGGCGGAACGCCATCCGCGCCGCGAAATGCCCCTGTTCGCCAGCTGAAAGGACGACCGAATGCCCCCGCACCTCATCGACGGTGAACCGCACGACCACGCCCATGACCGCCCCAAGCGGGAGCGGGTCCCCGGCGAGGCGCTGCGGGTGGGGATCGGCGGCCCGGTGGGGTCGGGGAAGACGGCACTGGTCGCGGCGCTGTGCAGGCAGCTCAGGGACGAGCTCTCGCTGGCCGTGCTGACCAACGACATCTACACCACCGAGGACGCCGACTTCCTGCGCAGGCACGCCGTCCTGCCGGACGAGCGGATCACCGCGGTGCAGACCGGCGGCTGCCCGCACACCGCGATCCGCGACGACATCACCGCCAACCTCGACGCCATCGACGACCTGGTGGCCGCGAATCCGCCGCTGGATCTGATCCTGGTGGAGTCCGGCGGCGACAATCTGACGGCGACCTTCTCCTCGGGACTGATCGACGTGCAGATCTTCGTGGTCGACGTGGCGGGCGGGGACAAGGTGCCGCGCAAGGGCGGGCCGGGCGTCACCTTCTCGGATCTGCTGGTCGTGAACAAGACCGATCTGGCGCCGCTGGTCGGCGCCGACCTCGGGGTGATGGAGCGCGACGCGGCGAAGGTGCGGGAGGGGCGGCCGACGGCGCTGATCTCGCTTACCGCCGACCCGGCGGCGACGCCGGTGCTCGCCTGGGTGCGCGAGCAGCTGGGCGTGGTGCGGGAGCGGGACGCGGTCGCCGGGTCGGCGGCGCACTGAGGTGCGCACCGTCCTGCGCGTGCTCGCGGCGCCCGGGATCTCACCGCGGATCGAGGCCGAGGGTGGGATCGCGGCGCGGCAGACCGGGCCGGAGACGGTGCACCTCATCGGCACCGCCGCGGTCCCGCTCGGCGGCGATCACCTGGAGTTGAGCGTCGAGGTGCTGCCCGGCGCGCGGCTGTTCGTGCGCTCGGTGGCGGCCATGATCGCGCTGCCCGCGCGCGGGACGCCGGATTCCACCGCGCGCTGGCGGCTCACGGTCGGGGCGGGGGCCGAGCTGGACCTGGATACCGAGCCGACGATCGTCGCGGGTGGGGCGCGGCACCGCACGGTGACCGAGCTGCGGCTGGCGCCGGATGCCGCGGTGCGGGTCAGGGAGCGGGTGCGGATCGGGCGGGCCGGTGAGGACAGCGGGCACTGGACCGGCGATCTGATCGCCGACATCGACGGCGCGGAATCCGTTCCGCTGCTGCGGCATCGGCTGGAGCTGGGGTCGGGGAGCGGCACCGACGACGCGCTGAGCGCGCCGCGCACGCTGGAGAGCGTCCTGCGCTACCCGGACGATCGCCCCGCCGAAACCGTCGGCCTGACCGCCGCCCGCCTCCCGCTCGCCGCGGGCGGCAGTCTCTTCACCGAGGTCGGTATCGTCCGGCCCGGCCGGACGGAAACATCGCGGACCGCGGTCGCAGCCCGCGGCTGAACGCGCGCCGCCCGGCGGCTCCAGCGAGTCGCCGAGCGCGCGGTGCGACCTCCGCCGGATTGGGGCGCACCGACACCGCCGCGATCACCCGGCCGCTACAACGCACGATGCGGCGACGACCGGCACGAACCCGGCCACCACCGCGACGCGCGGTGCGCCGAAAACCCTCGGCGCACCGCTCTACTGCGAACTACTGAACCGGCGCTCCGAACCCCGGCGCCCCGTACCCGATCCCCGCACCGACGGCGGCACCGATGGCCCCGCCGAGCGCGGCGGCGGGCACCGCGATCACGGCACCGCCGATCGCTCCGCCGAGGATGGGGCCGATGAGCAGCCCGATCGGCAGGAACGGCACCCCGGCGAGCAGCCCGGCACCGGCGCCGACGATCACCGAGGCCGAGGTGATCGGCATCGACAGGTTGGTGGCGACGGTCGCCCCGATCGCGGCCGAACTGAGCGTCTGCGCCGCCATCCGATCCGACCGGCTGCGCTCCATCCCGATGGAATCGTAGAAGGTCGCGAGCTGCGCCTCCGCCTGCGCGGCCCCGTCGTTCACCGCGAACACCTGGTCCGGCGCGAGGAACCCGGGAGTGTCGACGATGATGTCGCCGATCCGGATCTTGCCCTCCGGCGGCGCGATCGGCGCCACCGCCTCGACCGGGATCGGGCCGTGCGGTGCCCCGGCGGGCGCCAGGTAGCCCTGGTCCGGCAGCGCCCGGTAGAGCGGCGCGTCCACCGGCACCGCGAAAGGCACGGCGACCGGCGCGGCCCCGCCGGTCAGCTCGCGCAGGGGAGCGGAGAGCTCCGGCAGCGTGATCTCCGCGGGCTGCCCGGCGAAGAGCGCGGCCAGCGGATCGGCCGCGGTGCGCTGCTCGGGCTGGGTCACCGGGTCGGGCGAGCCGGGGTCGGCGTTCGCGGTTCCGGCGCCGACGAGCGCCACGACCAGCGGCAACGCGCCGAGCGCGACCATCGATCCGATCTTCTGCCGCTGTGCGTTGGGCGCCCGGTGTCTCCCCGGTTGTGCCCCCACGATGGCCATACGTCACCTTTCATCCGGCTGGAACGACAAATCCCGACGTTCTCATTCGGATCCGGGTGCGCTGTCGGATGGGTCACACGGCGGGGCGGCTGCTCTCCTGCTGCCCCGGCCGTTCGCCACCGGCCGGTTCGACGGCCGAGCCGTCCGCGATGTCCGCGGTGGTGGTCGACTCCGCGACCGCCGCGTCCAGCGGAACCCGGCTGCCGACGTGGCCCTGCCGATCTCCGGGCGGGGCGCCGAGCGCGGCGGCGAGTTCGTCCGCCTCCTCCTCGTCGGCGTTCACCGCCTCCAGCGCGAGCCGGGCCATCACCCACTGCTCGGTCGCGGCCATCTGCCCGCGGCTGCGGCCGGAGAAGGTGACGAACCACTGGATCACCGTGACGATCCGGCTCCGGTACCCGATCAGGTAGTAGAGGTGCAGCGCCAGCCAGGCCAGCCA
Organism: Nocardia sp. NPDC057227; assembly: GCF_042669725.1. Taxonomy (NCBI): domain Bacteria; kingdom Bacillati; phylum Actinomycetota; class Actinomycetes; order Mycobacteriales; family Nocardiaceae; genus Nocardia; species Nocardia sp. NPDC057227. The sequence continues at coordinate 52,976 of NZ_JBHUXA010000019.1, forward strand.
GGCGATGAAGCCGCCGAACTCCAGCTTGCCCACCTGGCACACCGCGCTGAACCGCGAGACGGTGGCCATGCTGCCCTTGTTCAGGTATTTGAAGGGTTTGCGCTCGGCGGGCTGCTGCCCGTTCAGCCCGGCCCTGATCTGCTTGGCGGCGTAGGTCGCGCCCTGGATCGCGCCCTGCGCCTGGCCGGGAACCCCCGGCACCGACATGAGGTCGCCGACCACGAAGACGTTCGGGTGGCCCTTGATCGTGAGGTCCGGCTCGACCACGACCCGCCCGGCCCGGTCGGTCTCGGTGCCGTCGGAGCGCTCGGCCAGCATCTTCCCGAGCGGGCTTGCCTGCACGCCCGCGGACCAGACCTTGCAGGACGATTCGATCCGGCGGACGGTGCCGTCCTTGTCCTTCACCGTGACGCCGTTGGCGTCGATATCGGTGACCATGGCGTTGAGCTGCACCTCGACGCCCATGTTCTCCAGCCGGCGGCGGGCCTTGTTGCCCAGCTTCTCGCCCATCGGGCCGAGCACCGCGCCCGCGCCCTCCAGCAGGATGACCCTGGCGTCGCGCGGATCGATGTTCTTGAAGGTGCCCTCGAGCGTGCGGTCGGCCAGCTCGGCGATCTGCCCGGCCAGCTCGACGCCGGTCGGGCCCGCGCCGACCACGACGAAGGTGAGCAGCCGGTCGCGCAGCTCCTGCGTGGTGGCCAGCTCGGCGCTCTCGAAGGCGCCGAGGATGCGGCCGCGTAGCTCGAGCGCGTCGTCGATGGTCTTCATGCCGGGCGCGTAGGTGGCGAACCGGTCGTTGCCGAAGTAGGACTGCTGCGCACCGGTGGCGACGATCAGGCTGTCGAACGAGGTCCGGGTGTTCTGGTTGAGCAGCCGCGAGCTGACGGTCCGGTGCTCGAGGTCGATGTCGGTGACATCGCCGAGCAGCACCTGCACGTTCTTCTGCTTGCGCAGCACCAGACGGGTGGCGGGGGCGATCTCGCCGACCGAGAGGATGCCGGTCGCCACCTGGTAGAGCAGCGGCTGGAAGAGGTGGGTCGATGTCTTCGAGATCAGGGTGACGTCCACGTCGGCGCGCTTGAGGTGCTTGGCGCCGAACAGGCCGCCGAACCCGGAACCGATCACCACCACCCGGTGCCGATGCGTCTCCACGGGCTCAGTGCTCATCGTCGTGCTCCTCGACAGACGGGGGCGTACCCCAGTGTTGCGGACACGCCTACCGTAGTCGGCCGGTGCGCGAGCGTCACGGCGAGTCGCGGCGTGCCGGGAGAACGCGCGTGCCGCGGCACCGATGGGTGCCGCGGCACGGGAGGTGCGCCGGGAAGGCCGGGGTCAGCGGCCGGAGAAGAGGATCTTCGCGACCTCGGTGTCGGTGGCGGCGCCCTCGGTGTAGCCGCCCTCGTCGCCCATCGCGGTCATGATCGCGAGGGTGTAGCGCTCGCCCGGGCCCGCGAAGCCGACCGAGTTGACCACCCAGCCGCCCTGCTCGGCGGACCAGCCGTTCTTCAGGCCGGGGCGCATCTTGTCGCCCGCGCCCCAGACGCCCCAGTGCTGGTTGGAGTCGACCGAGCGCATCCGGTCGAAGAGGTAGCCCCGGTCGTCCGGGTGCATCTGGGTGAAGATGTTGTCCAGTAGCCGGTCCAGGTCGGCGGCGGTGCACTTCTGGAACGACCAGTCCGGGAAGAGCGCGGTCTCGGTGGGCTGCGGCACCAGGGTGTTCATGCCGTTGGCCCGGAACGCGTTGTTGAACGCCATCCGGTCGATGCCCGCGTACTTGGTCCACAGCACGTCGGTGGCGTGGTCGTTGGAGGTGGCGAGCATGGACTCCAGCAGCCCGCGATCCTCCGGCGACAGCTGGATGGCGCCGATCCTGGCGCGGTTCAGCAGGTCGGCCGCGATGGCCAGCTTGATGGTGGAGGCGGTCCACACCGAGTTCTCGGCGTGCTCGTTGGCGTAGACGCCGCCGGTCACGCGGTCGCGCACCACGTAGCCGGTGTTGCCGGGGCGGCCGGCCAGGTAGGCGTCGGCCTTGGCGATCCGGCTGCTCAGGTCGGCGTCGAAACCGGCGAGATTGGCCTGTTCCAGCATCGGGATGCCGGGCGCCGCCTGCGCGGCGGGGAGGGAAACGGTACCGCTGGAGACGATGATCGCCGCCGCGGCGAGGGCACAGACGGATGCGGCCACGCGGGGAACAGACCGGGTGGCGGCCAACTGATGACGCACGGTTGCCCACGATGGCACATCGCCGACGCGAATGCACGTCCCGATCCGGCTACCGGCCGGTACCCCGGCCGTAATCCGTTGTGCCCCTGCGCTTCAGCGGAACGCGGCGCGCAATTCCTCGACCGTCCGGCCGTTCAGCCGGTAGCAGTGCTCGAAGGCCTCGCCGTGCCGATTTCGCGGCCACGCGTGCAGCACGACGCCGCGCCCGAAGTGCCGTGAATTCACCAACTCCCAGTGCTCGCCGACGCGGCGAACGGTGAAGCCGCCCTTCGGAAGCAGGGGAGATACCAGCGCAACCATGAGCGCGAGACCAGCCTTTCGAGATACAAGCCCTGTGCATCCCCCCCCGGACGGTGCCGTTCCCCCTCGACGCAGCACTGTGGCACGGAGGACTACCCCGGCCTCGCGACACCGCACCCGACGCGCCGGGGTTGTGGTGCAGATCACGTAGCGCCGGGCGGGCTCGGCGGATCCCAGCGGGTCGCCGAGGTCATGGGCAACCACCGGGCGTATAACCGTTGCGGGAACGCACGATCGTCGAAGGGGTGGCATGCCGCTGCACATCCATCGTGCCGAGCGCGCCGACACCCTGGCCGACGCGCTGGCGCGGCAGCTGGCGACCCCGCCCGCCGACCCGTTCGCCGCCGAGGTCGTGGCGGTGCCCGCCAAGGGGATCGAGCGCTGGCTGACCCAGCGGCTCTCCGGCGTGCTCGGCACCTCGGGGCCGGGCGCCGCGGACGGGATCGCCGCCGCGATCCGCTTCCCCTCGCCCGCGGCGCTGATCGCGGAGTGCCTGGCCGCGGCGAGCGGGGTCGCGGCCGCGGACGATCCCTGGGAGCGGGACCGGGTGGTCTGGGCGCTGCTCCGGGTGCTGGACGGGGTGCTCGGCGCGCCCTGGGCCGCCGTGCTGACCAGGCATCTCGGCGCGGAGCACCGGGCGGGGCGGCGCTACGCCACCGCGGTCGGGCTGGCGGCGCTCTTCGAGAGCTACGCGGCGCAGCGGCCGGAGCTGATCCTCGCCTGGGCGGCGGGCGTGGACACCGACGGCGCCGGGCGCCCGCTCCCCGCCGACCTGGGCTGGCAGCCCGCGCTGTGGCGGGAGCTGCGCGCGGCCGTCGGGGTGCCCGGCCCGGCCGAGCGGCTGGCCGACGTCTGCGCCCGGCTGCGCGCCGATCCGGCGAGCACCGCACTGCCGCAGCGCCTCTCGCTCTTCGGCCCGACCCGGCTCCCGGCCGACCAGCGCGCGGTCCTCGCCGCCCTCGCCGCCCACCGCGAGCTGCACCTGTGGCTCACCCACCCGAGCCCCGCGCTCTGGGACCGCCTCGCCACCCGCCCGCCCGCCCTGCTCCGCAGCGCCGACACCAGCGTCCGCGCGGTCCGCAACCCCCTGCTCGCCGGCCTCGGCCGCGACGTCCGCGAACTCCAGCAGCGGCTGTCGGGTTGCGACGCGGAGATCATCGACGAATACCACCCGCCCGTGCCCGCGGCGCCGAGCGCCGGTCGGGAGTCCGGTCTCGGAGCGCCACCGGCCGGCGACTACCCGGCCGCGAGCCGAGCCCCCGCCGCCGCGCCCAGCACCGGCGCTCCGGGCGCGAGCCGGGCGGCCGCGGCCCCGCGCACCCTTCTCGCCGCCGTCCAGGCCGCCGTCCGCGAGGACACCCGGCCCCCGGCCCCCGACCCGTCCCTCGCGGACGACGGCACCGTCCGCATCCACCTCTGCCACGGCCGGGACCGCCAGGTCGAGGTGCTCCGCGACGCCCTCCTCGGCCTCTTCGCCGCCGACTCCACCCTGGAGCCGCGCGACGTCCTGGTCATGTGCCCGGACGTCGAGACCTTCGCCCCGCTGGTCCGCGCCGCCTTCGGCTCCCGGGGCAGCGCCGACGCCACGGACGAGCACGCGCACCCCGGGCACCGGCTCCGGGTCCGGCTGGCCGACCGCGGCCGCGCCGTCACCAACCCGCTGCTCACCGTGGTGGCCACCCTGCTGGAGCTGGCCGACGGCCGGGTCACGGTGACCCAGGTACTCGACCTGGCCGCGGCCGAGACCGTCCGCCGCCGCTGCGGTTTCGACGACGACGAACTGGAGCGGCTGCGCGGCTGGGCCGCCGATTCCGGCGCCCGCTGGGGCATCGGCCAACGCCAGCGCCAGGCCTTCGGCCTCGCCGATTTCGCGCAGAACACGCTGAACAGCGCGGTCGACCGGATCCTGCTCGGCGTCACCGCGGCCGAGACCGACGGCGACTGGCTCGACCTCGCGCTCCCGCTGGACGACGTGGACAGCAACGACGTCGACCTGGCCGGCCGCTTCGCCGAGTTCGTCGACCGGCTCGCGGTCTGCCTGCGCGACCTGCGCGGCCCGCGCCCGGCCCCGGAGTGGAGCGCGGTGCTGGTCCGCGCGCTCGACCTGCTCTGCGACGTCCCCGAGCACCTGGCCTGGCAGCGCACCGAGGCGCGCACCGAGCTCGCCGCCGCCACCGAGCACGCGGGCGAGGTGGTGCTGCGCCTCGCCGACGTCGCCACCGTGCTCGCCGGACGGCTCGGCACCGCGCCGACCAGGGCCAACTTCCGCACCGGCGAGCTCACCGTCTGCACCCTTGTCCCGATGCGCTCGGTGCCGCACCGGGTGGTGGTGCTGCTCGGCCTCGACGACGAGGTCTTCCCGCGCGCCGGCGGCGTCGACGGCGACGACGTGCTGGCCCGCGACCCGCAGGTCGGCGAGCGCGAGCCGCGCGGCGAGGACCGCCAGCTGCTGCTGGACGCGGTGCTCGCCGCGCAGGAGCGGCTACTGGTCTGCTACACCGGCGCCGACCCGGTGACCGGCGCGCACCGCCCGCCCGCGGTGCCGGTGGCCGAGCTGCTCGACGCCCTGCGCGCGCACACCGGCGCCGGTGCGGACCGGGTCGTCGTCCGGCACCCGCTGCAGAGCTTCGACCGCAGGAACTTCGCGCCGGACGACCCCTTCGGCTTCGACCCCGTCGCGCTGGCCGGTGCCGAGGCGGCCGCGCGGCCGCCGCGTCCGCGCCCCGCCTTCCTGGCCGATCCGCTGCCCCGGCCGGAGCCGGGTGATGTCGAGCTGGCCGACCTGATCGCCTTCGTCGAGCACCCGGTGTGCGCCTTCCTCGGCCAGCGGCTCGGGCTGCGGGTGCCCGACCACGAGGAGGAGATCGACGACCGGCTCCCGGTGGAGCTGGACGGCCTCGCCAAGTGGGACCTGGGCGAGCGGCTGCTCGCCGCCCGGCTCACCGGCACCGACCCGGAGACCCTCCGTGCCGCGGAGTGGCGCCGCGGCGGCCTGCCGCCCTTCGCCTTCGGCGCCGCCGTGCTGGACGAGGTGGAGCGCACCGTCGAGACCCTGGTGCGCACCGCGCAGCCGCACTACGAGATCCCCGCCCGCGCGGTGGACATCGCGCTCGACCTCGGCAACGGCCGCAGGCTCACCGGCACCGTGCCCGAGGTGCACGGCGACCGGCTGGTGCGCACCACCTTCTCCCGGGTCGCGGCCAAGCACCGGATCGCGGCCTGGGTGCCGCTGCTCGCGCTGACCTGCACCGAGGACCGCTCCTGGCAGGCGCTCACCATCGGGCGCGGGAGGTTCCGCACCCCCGCCTGGCGCAGCGAGCTCACCGCCCCCGAGCCGCCGGCCGCGCTCGGCGTCCTGCGCACCCTGGTCGCCATGCGCGACGCCGGGCTCAGCGAGCCGCTCCCGATCGCGCCGACCGCCACCGCCGCCTACGCGCAGAGCCGCATGCTCGGAAACCGCAGGGAGGACGCCGAATACGCCGCCCTGCAGGAGTTCGACGGCGACTACGGCGACAACCGGGATCGGCACCTGCGCTACGTCTGGGGCGATCGGGTCACGCTGGCGTCGCTGCTCGCCGCGCCAGCCCCGCAGGGCGGCGGCGCGGGCGAGCCGACCCGGTTCGGCGCGCTCGCCAGACGGCTGTGGGAACCGCTGCTCCGCGCCGAGCAGCAGGGGCGGCCGTGAGCGGGGCCGGAGCCGGAGCGCCCGGCGACGTCGCGACCGTCGGGCTCGACTTCGATCCCGCCGGGCAGGCGCCCGACGCTTTCGACCCCGCCGGGCCCCTGCCCACGGGAACCACGGTGCTGGAGGCCAGCGCGGGCACCGGCAAGACGCACGCGATCGTCGGGCTCGCGGTGCGCTACGTCGCCGAGGCCGGGATCGATATCGCCGACCTGCTGCTGGTCACCTTCAGCCGGGCCGCGACCCAGGAGCTGCGCGAACGCACCCGCGACCGGTTCGTCGCGGTCGCCGCCGCACTGGCCGAGCCGGAGCGGGCGGCCGCGCACGACGACGAGCTGGTGCGCGCGCTCGCCGCCGCCGAGCCCGCGCCGCGCAGGCAGCGGCTGCTGGCCGCGCTCGCCGAGTTCGACGCGGGCACCATCGCCACCACGCACAGCTTCTGCCAGCGCATGCTGGACGAACTCGGCCTGGCCGGGGACGACGACCCGGGCAGCAGGCTGGTCGAGAACGTGGACGAGGTGGTGCAGACCGTCGCCGACGACCTGTACCTCGCCCGCTACGCCCGCACCGAGCCGCCCTTCCCGCTGAAGGCCGCCCGCGCGCTGGCCCTGGCCGCCGTGCACGACCGGCACGCCGCGCTCGCCCCGGATGGCGACGGCGAGGCGGGCGAGCGGGTCGCCTTCGCCACCGCCGCGCGCGCCGAGACCGAGCGCCGCAAGCGCCTGCTCGGGCTGCGCGACTTCGACGACCTGCTCGTGGTGCTGCACGAGGTGCTGGCCGACCCGGTGCACGGCCCGGCCGCGCGGGCCAGGGTGCGCGAGCGCTTCCCGGTGGCGCTGGTGGACGAGTTCCAGGACACCGATCCGCTGCAGTGGGAGATCCTGCGGCTCGCCTTCCACGGCGCATCGACGCTGGTGCTGGTCGGCGACCCCAAGCAGGCCATCTACGCCTTCCGCGGCGCCGAGGTGCTCAGCTACCTGGACGCCGTCGGGGTCGCCGACGCCAGGCACGAGCTGACGCACAACCGGCGCAGCGACGCCGGGCTGCTGCGCGCGCTGGCGCACCTGCACGGCGGCGCCGCGCTCGGGCACCAGGCGATCACCGTCGCCGCGGTCGAGCCGACCAGGGAGTGGAGCAGGCTCACCGGCCCGGACGAGCGGATCGTTCCGCTGCGGCTGCGCTGCCTGCCGCGCACCGGCGCCGGGCCGCTCGGTTCGTCGGGGTTTCCGCAGATCGGGCGGGTGCGGGAGCGAGCAGCGGCCGACCTCGCCGACGACGTGGTCGGGCTGCTGGAGTCCGGGGTCCGGCTCCGGGACCGGACCGGGGTGCTGCGCGACCTCGGTCCCGGCGACATCGCGGTGCTGGTACGCACCCGGTCGCAGATCGAGGTGGTGCGCGCCGCGCTGGACCGGGTCGGGGTCGCCTCGGTGCTGGCGGGCGGCACCAGCGTCTTCGGCACCCCGTCGGCCACGCACTGGCTCTGGGTGCTGCGCGCGCTGGAGCAGCCGCACCGCTCGGACCGGGTGCGGCTCGCCGCCTGCACCCCGCTGCTCGGGGTGGACGCGGCCGAGCTCGACCGCGGCGGCCCCGAGCTGACCGGGCGGATCAGCACGCTGCTGCGCGAGGCGGCGCGGCTCTTCGCCAGGGCAGGCTTCGCGGCGGTCTTCGAGCGGCTCGCCGCCGCGACCGAGCTCGCGCCCCGGCTGCTCGCGGTGCGCAACGGTGAGCGCGAGCTCACCGACCTGCGGCACCTCGCCCAGCTGCTGGACCAGGTCGCGCTCACCGACGGCCTCGGCCTCACCGCGCTCACCCGCTGGCTCGGCGACCGGGTGCGCGACCCCGCCTCCGGCAGCGTCGCCGACCGCAGCCGCAGGCTGGACCGCGACTCCGCCGCGGTGCAGATCGCCACCGTGCACGCCAGCAAGGGGCTGGAGTTCCCGATCGTCTACCTGCCCTTCGCCTGGGACAGCGCGCGCAACCCGAAGCCGGCGACCCAGCTCTACCACGACGGCCGGACCCGGGTGCTCGACGTCGGCGGCCCCGACGTCCCCGGCGCCGCCGAGGCCAAGCGCAGGGCCGAGGCGGAGGAGTCGGGGGAGGAGCTGCGGCTGCTCTACGTCGCGCTGACCCGCGCCATGTGCCAGGTCGTCGCCTGGTGGGCCCCCGCCTGGGGCACCGACTCCGCCCCGCTGCACCGGATGACGCTCGGCCGCCCCGACCGCGGCGCCGAGGTGCCCGCCCGCGCCCCCGTCCCCGCCGACGCCGCCGCGCTGGCCGCGCTCACCGCGTGGGCCGCCCCCGCCGACGGCGCCATCGCGGTCTCCGCCCCGGACGGCGCCGCCCCCGCCGAGCCGCGCCGCATCCGGGTCGAGCCGCACACCGGCGCGCTCGCCGCCGCCCGCTTCGACCGGGCCCTCGACCACCAGTGGCGCCGCACCTCGTACTCCGCGCTCACCGCGGGCGCGCACGAGGCCGCCGCCGCGGCCGAGACCGAGCCGGAGGACGACCGCGCCCACCCGGACGAACCCGCCGGAACCCCGGTCCTCGACCCGGACGACCCCTTCGCCGCCGCGGCCCCCGCCGCCGCGCCCTCGCTGATGAACACGCTGCCCTACGGCGCCGAGTTCGGCACCCTGGTGCACGGCGTGCTCGAGCTGGTCGACACCGACGCCGCCGATCTCGCCGCCGAGGTGCGCGCCCGCTGCTCGACGGCCGTGCACGCCGCGGCCTCCGCCGCCGACCCGGGGGTACTGGCCGACGCGCTGCTCGCCGTCCTGCACACCCCGCTCGGGCTCGACCACACCCTGGCCGAGATCCCGGCCGCGGACCGCCTGAGCGAGCTGGACTTCGAGCTGCCGCTGGCCGGTGGCGAGCGCCCGGCCGCGGCCGCCGCCTCGCTGCCCCGGATCGCCGCGCTGCTGGAGCGGCACCTGCCCGCCGACGACGTCCTCGCCGGCTACCCGGCGCAGCTGGCGCACCTGGACGGCGGCGCCCTGCGCGGCTACCTGACCGGCAGCATCGACGCGGTGCTCCGGCTGCCCGGCCCGCGCTTCGTCGTTGTCGACTACAAGACCAACCGGCTCGGGCTCGGCGACCTCACCGTCGCGCACTACACCGGGGAGCGGATGGCCGCCGAGATGATCCGCTCGCACTACCCGCTGCAGGCGGTGCTCTACGCCGTCGCACTGCACCGCTTCCTGCGCTGGCGGCTGCCCGGGTACGACCCGGAGCGGCACCTCGGCGGGGTCAGGTACCTGTTCGTGCGCGGCATGATCGGCCCGGAAACCCCCGGCGGCGCGGGCGTTTTCGACTGGGCGCCGCCCGCCGCGCTGGTCACCGAGCTCTCCGACCTGCTGGCGGGGGTGCAGGCGTGACCTCGATCCAGATCGCGCAGCGCGGCACCGGGCTGCTCCGGCTCTTCAACGAGGCCGGGGTGCTCGCCTCGGCCGACGTGCACGTGGCCACCCGGCTGGCCCGGCTCGGCCGGGAGGACCGCGAGGAGGTGCTGCTCGCCGCGGCGCTCGCGGTGCGCGCGGTGCGCTCCGGCTCGGTCTGCCTGGAACTGGACCGGATCGCGGAGATCGGCGTCGACGCCGACGAGACCCGCGAGCCCGCCCCCGGGCTCGACCCGGCCGCGCTGCCCTGGCCCGACCCGGCGGCGCTGCTCGCCGCGCTGCGCACCAGCCCGCTGGTCCGCGGTGGCTCCTCCGGGCCGCTGCGCCCGCTCTACCTGCTGGAGGGCGGCCCGGACGGCGGCCCGCTGCTCTACCTGGACCGGTACCACAAGCAGGAGCAGATCATCCGCCGCGTGCTCACCGAGCGCGCCGCGGGCCACCCCGAGGTCGACCCCGCGCTGGTGCGCAGGGAACTCGACCGGCTCTTCGGCGCCGAGACCGCTGGCACCACCGACCGGCAGCGGCTCGCCGCCGCGGTCGCCGCCACCCGCTGGACCACCGTGGTCGCGGGCGGGCCCGGCACCGGCAAGACGCACACCATCGCCCGCATCCTCGCCCTGCTGGCGGCCGAACGGCTCGCCCGCCCCAAGCTGCCCGCGCTGCGGATCGCGCTGGCCGCGCCCACCGGCAAGGCCGCGGCCCGGTTGCAGGAGGCGGTGCGCGAGCAGGCCGCCGAGATCGGGCTGCCCGAGCTCACCGCGGCCACCCTGCACCGGCTGCTCGGCTGGCAGCGTGGCCGCGCCACCCGCTTCAAGCACCACGAGTTCAACCGGCTGCCCTACGACGTGATCGTGGTGGACGAGACCTCCATGGTCTCGTCCACCCTGATGAGCAGCCTGCTCGCCGCGCTGCGCCCGGACACCCGCCTGGTCCTGGTCGGCGACCCGGACCAGCTCGCCTCCGTCGACGCCGGCGCCGTCCTCGCCGACCTCGTCGCCGGCCCGATCCGCGGGGAAGGCAACCCGGTCCTCGCCGAGATCATCGGCACCGGCGTCCTTCCCGCGGCCGCAGCGGGTGCGGCGATATCGCCGGTTGTCGCCGCGCGGCCGTCGGACGCGTCCCCGGCGGACGGCTCGCTCTCCTCCACCGAGGCGCTGACCCCGCGCGAACACGAGCGCCTGGACGGCGGCATCGTCCGCCTGACCCGCGGCCGCCGCTTCGGCGGCACCATCGCCGAACTCGCCGTCGCGGTGCGCGCGGGCGACGCGGACACCGCGCTGGAACTCCTCACCTCCGGCGCCGACGACGTCGAACTCCGCGCCCCCGACGACATCGCCGCCGTCCGCGAGGACGTGGTCACCGCCGCCCGCGCCGTCACCGCCGCCGCCATCGACGGCGACGCCGAACAAGCCCTGACCGCCCTGGAATCGCACCGCCTCCTCTGCGCGCACCGCCAGGGCCCGTTCGGCGTCGAGCGCTGGGACCGCCTCGCCGCCGAGTGGGCCGCGGCGAGCGGCGCCACCGCCGACCCGCAGCAGCACCTCTGGTACCCCGGCCAGCCCCTGCTGGTCACCGCCAACGACCACGAGGCCAGGATCTACAACGGCGACACCGGCGTCATCGTCCGGCTCCCGGACGGCACCCTGCGCGCCGCCCTGCACCGCGGCAGCACCCCGTACCTGGTGCACCCCACCCGCTTCTCCGCCGTCGTCTCGGTCTTCGCCATGACCATCCACCGCAGCCAGGGCAGCCAGTACGGCACCGTCTCGGTGGTCCTCCCCGAACCCGAATCCACCCTGCTCAGCAGGGAGCTGCTCTACACCGCGATCACCAGGGCGCGCGGCCGCGTCCGGGTGATCGGCACCGAGGCCGCCATCCGCGCTGGCATCGACCGCCGCGTGCTCCGCGCCAGCGGCCTCTCCCGGCCCGGCTAGTCGCGCAGCAGCCCGGGGACGGTCAGCGCGTACTCCAGGTCGGCGCGGGTGCCGAGCGTGGTGAGCAGCACCCGGATCATGGTCAGCCGCGCCTCGTCCACCACCGCGGGCTCCGGCTCGGAGCCGGGCGCGCTGGCCGCCGAGACCCGGTAGACCACGTACTCGCAGAGGTGCAGCGCGGCATCCAGGTCCAGGGGGGTGGGCACCGGGCGGTCGAGCACGCGGAAGGTCTCCCGGATGATGCCGCGGATGTCGTCCAGCGCCTCCTCGCGGTAGGCCGATACCGGCGAGCCCGGGTCGTGCAGCTCGGCGAAGAGCGGCCGCAGCATGGTGCCGTGGCCGCGCGCCCAGGCCAGGTAGGCGTCGATCAGCCGGATGCCGAGCTCGACGCCGTGCAGCGGCGCGGTGGCGGAGCCGAGCGCGGTGCGGATCCCGCCGACCAGCTCCTGGTTGGAGACGGTGAGCAGCGCGTGCAGCGGCTCGGCGGCGTTCGCGAAATAGCGGTAGAAGGTCGGGCGCGCCAGCCCGGCCCGGTCGATGATCTGCGCGACACTGAGCCCGCGCGAACCGGTCCCGGTGAACACCGCGGCGGTGGCCGCCACGATCCGGGCGCGCACCTCGTCGGCCTGCTCCGGCGTCTGCGGGGGGCGGCCCCGGCGGGCCGGGCGCTCGGTGTTGTGAGCGGTCACAGTTTCTCGCCATCGCCGCATGTGGCACGGGACGTGACGCTTGACACCGGGGGTCGCACGGCCATTACTCTAACAGCAGTGTTCATTTAATGAGCGCCCATCGACCACCACCCCGAACACCACGGAAGAGCCGCCCATGACGCCTGCCGCCCTCCCCGCCGACCTGGTCAAGCCGCTGCTGGAGCGGGCGACCGCGGGCGGCGCGCCGTCGGTCGAGGTGTTCGCCCCCGCCACCGGCGCCAAGATCGCCGACCTGCCGCAGTCCTCCACCGACGACATCGAGCGCGCCTTCAGCACCGCCCGAGCCGCGCAGGCGCAGTGGGCCGCGCGGCCGGTGCGCGAGCGGGTCGCCGTGCTGCGCAAGCTGCACGACATCGTGCTGGGCGAGCAGGAGACCATCCTCGACATCGTGCAGACCGAGACCGGCAAGGCCCGCGCGCACGCCTTCGACGAGGTCGGCGATGTGGCGGTGAACGCCAGGTACTACGGGTCGGTGGCGAGCAAGCTGCTCTCCACCCGGCGGCCGCGCGGCGTGCTCCCCGTGCTCACCCGGGTGGATGTCAGGCAGCGGCCGAAGGGCGTCGTCGCGGTCATCTCGCCGTGGAACTACCCGCTGGCGCTCGCCGTCTCCGACGCGCTGCCGGCCCTGGTCGCGGGCAATGCCGTGGTGGCGCGGCCGGACAACCAGACCGCGCTCACCGCGCTCTGGGCCATCGACGCCGCCGAGCGCGCCGGGCTGCCGCGTGGGCTCTGGCAGGCCGTGCTCGGCCGCGGCCGCGACATCGGCGGCGAGGTGATCGCCCGCGCCGACTACGTCGACTACACCGGCTCCAGCGCCACCGGCCGCACCATCGCGCAGCAGGCGGGCGAGCGGCTGATCGGCTACTCGCTGGAGCTCGGCGGCAAGAACCCGCTGCTGGTGCTCGCCGATGCCGACGTGCCGCGGGCCGCGAAGATCGCGATCCGCGCCTGCTTCGCCTCGGCGGGCCAGCTCTGCGAGTCCATGGAGCGGATCTACGTGCACGACAGCGTGTACGACCGCTTCGTCGCGGAGTTCACCGCGCACACGAAGAACATCGAGCTCGGCGGCGCGCTGGACTACAGCGCGGGGATGGGCTCGCTCACCTTCCAGCGCCAGCTGGACACCGTGCAGCAGCACGTGGACGATGCCGTCGCCAAGGGCGCGACCGTGCTCGCCGGCGGCAAGCACCGCCCCGACCTCGGCCCGTTCTTCTACGAGCCGACCGTGCTCGCCGACGTCACCGAGGAGATGACGGTCTACCGCGAGGAGACCTTCGGCCCGGTGGTCTCGGTCTACCGGGTGGCCGACGACGACGCCGCGGTGGCCGCCGCCAACGACACCGCCTACGGCCTGAACGCCAGCGTCTGGACCAAGGACGCGGCCCGCGGCCGGGCCGTCGCGGCCCGGATCAACGCGGGCTCGGTGAACGTCAACGAGGGCTTCATCGCCGCCTGGGGCAGCTCGGACGCCCCCTCCGGCGGGCTCGGCATCTCCGGCACCGGCCGCAGGCACGGCCCCGAGGGGCTGCTCAAGTACCTCGACACCCAGACCATCGCGCAGCAGCGGGTGCTGCCGATCGCCCCGCTGCCCGGCATGTCCGAGGAGCTGTGGGCCAAGACCATGACGCTCTACTTCGGCGTCATGAAGACCCTGCGACAGAAGTGAGGAACGCAGCGATGAAGCTGGAATCGGTCGCCGGGCGCACGGTGCTGGTCACCGGCGCCGCCATGGGGCTCGGCAAGCTCTTCGCCACCACGGCGGTGCGCGAGCGCGCCGCCGCGGTGGTGCTCTGGGACATCAACGAGGCCGCGCTCAAGGAGACCGCGGCCGAGCTGACCGAGCTGGGCGGCACCGTGCACTACAACGTGGTCGACGTGTCGTCGCAGGAGGCGATCACCGAGGCCGCGGCCGCGGTACGGGCCGAGGTCGGCGATATCGACATCCTGGTGAACAACGCGGGCATCGTGCGCGGCAACCAGTTCTTCTGGGAGACCACGAACCGCGCCGACATCGAGAAGACGATGGCGATCAACTCGCTGGCGCCGATGTGGATCACGCTGGAGTTCCTGCCCGCCATGGTGGCCTCGAAGTCGCCGTCCCGGGTGCTGAACATCGCCTCCTCGGCCGGGCTGGTCTCGAACCCGCGGATGAGCGTCTACGCCGCCTCCAAGTGGGCCGCGATCGGCTGGTCCGACTCGGTGCGCATCGAGCTGGAGCAGGCCGGGCACGAGCACGTGAAGATCACCACGGTCTGCCCGACCTACATCGACACCGGCATGTTCGACGGCGCCAAGGGCTTCTGGTTGACCCCGATCCTCAAGCAGGACGTGGTGGTGGAGACCTCGTGGACGCAGATGAAGGCCGGGACGCCGCTGCTCGTGCTGCCCTGGACCTCGCGGTTCAACAAGGCGCTCTCCGGGCTGCTCCCGATCCGGGCCCGCGACCTCTTCCTGAACACCGTCGGCGTGTACCGCTCGATGGACCACTTCACCGGTCGCAAGGAGAGCTGAGCGTCCCGATCACCACGGTCGTGCCGTGCTCGCCGGATTCGGCGAGCCGGCCGGCCAGGTTGTTCGCCGCCAGCGCCGCCAGTGCCGAATCGGCCTGTGCGGCGCTGGTTTCCATGAGGACGTGACCGCCGGGGGCGAGCCACTCCGGTGCGCCCGCCGCCACCCGGCGGAGTACGTCGAGTCCGTCCGCGCCGCCGTCGAGCGCGCGGCGCGGTTCGTGCTCGCGGGCCTCGGGCGGGAGGGTGGCGACGGCCTCGCTCGGCACGTACGGCACGTTCGCCAGCAGGACGGCGATCGTGCCGCGCAGCGAGTCCGGCAGGGCGTCGAACAGATCGCCCTCGTACACCTCGCCGGTAGACCCGAGATTGCGCCGCGCGCAGGCGACGGCGGCGGGCTCGATGTCCGCCGCCGTCAACCGGACCGCGACCTCCTCGGCACAGGCCAGCCCGAGCGCCCCCGTACCGCAGCAGAGGTCGACCAGCACCGGCGCTGTCCCGGCACCCGCCGCTCGCAGCAGCGGAATCGCCGCGTCCACGAGCTCCGCCGTCCGCGCCCGCGGCACGAACACCCCCGGCGCCACGCCGACCCGCAACCCGCGGAACTCGGCCCAGCCGAGAATCTGCTCCAGCGGCTCCCCGCCGACCCGCCGCCCCACCAGCGCCGCCAGCTCGCCGCCTGCCGCGATCAGCAGCCGCGCCTCGTCCTCGGCGAAGACACACCCCGCCGCCCGTAACCGCGCCACGATCCCCGCGAAGTCGGCACGATCCGGGGCGGGGCGGGGGAGCACGGGCACCGCGTCATCCTGCGCGCCGCCGCGCGCCCCGTCCACCTTTTTCAGCGGCTGGTGGCGAGCCGGAAGGTGCGGGTGGCGTCCAGGTAGATTCCGCGCTGCCCGGCCCGGCTCGGCGGCGGCAGGTTCGACACCAGCTGCTCCAGCGAGACCATCGCCCCGATGACGGCGGTCCCGGCGACGATGAAATCGGCAACCGCGCGGCGGATGTGGTTCGGCGAGGTCACCACGACGGCGCTGGTCAGCCCGGCATTGCGCAGCAGGTCGGTGCTGAACAGCGCGTTCTGCACGGTCGAGCCCGCCCGGTTCTCCACGATGATCCGGCCCGCCGGGATCCCGCGCCCGATCAGCCAGCCCGCCATGGCGTCGGCCTCGGCGACGCCGTTCTGCGGGTTGCCGCCGGTGACGACCACCCGGGAGAAGGGCGCGGCGATCGCCTGCACCCACGCCGCGTTCAGCCGGTTCACCAGCTCCGGGCGCAGCGCGCCGTCCGGCAGCAGGCCGTAACCGAGCACGACGATGCCGGTCTGCGGCCCGATCAGGGCGGGCAGCGGGTTGGGCAGCGTGCCGACGGCGGCGCCGATGGCGTCCAGCACCCGGCGGGTGCCGTTGGCGCGGGCCGGGTCGAGCGCGGCGAGCCTGCGGAAGGCGTCGTCCACCCCGATCCGGTCGCCCGCGTAGTGCGACCAGACCGCCTGCAGCGCGATCGCCTCGGTGTCGTCCGGCGCGGCGCCGACGAGCGCGCGCAGGTCGGCGCGGCCCGCGGCGTCGTCCCCGGCGGCGAAGTGCCGCTGCGCGGAGTTGTAGAGGGCGTCCGGGTCGGGGTCGGCCGCCGCGGGCGCGGCGACCGCCCCGGTCAGCGCGAGCGCGGTCAGCGCCGCGAGCAGAAATCTTCGGGTTCGGGGAGTCGCCACAGGTCACACCTTTCGCAAAGGGCAGCCGGCTGTGCTGTAGGAGCAGCGACCACGATACGGCTGGGGCTGATGTTGCCGGTGTGATTTCGCCGTACCACGGCGATTCGGGCCGGGAGAGTGACACCGGAGCGGTGGTCCGAAACCGTCCCGATAGGGTTGACCCCGTGGAGACCGCATCGCTGACCGGCAAGGAAGCCGCCGCCGCCCTGAACGCCGAGACCACCGAGCTGGCCGCCGCGCTCGCCGCCCGCGGCCGGGCCCCGCGCCTGGCGCTGGTGGTCGCGAACGCCGATCCGGCCAGCGCCTGGTATGTGAACTCGCTGCGCAAGTCCGCCGCCAACCGCGGCATCGAGTGCGACACCGTCGACCTCGGCACCGACGCCGACATCGCCACGCTGCGCGCCGAACTCGCCGCCCGCACCGCCGACCCCGCCGTCGACGCCATCATGCTGCAGACCCCGCTGCCCGCCGGCGTGAAGCTGGAGGACGTCGCCGCCGCCATCGGCGCCGACAAGGACGTCGACGGCGTCTCGCCGCTCTCGCTCGGTCTGCTCGCCGCCAACACCCCCGTCTTCGCCCCCGCCACCGCCGAGGCGGTCGTGGTGCTGCTGAAGCAGCACGGCATCGAGCTGACCGGCAGGCACGTCGCGGTGGTCGGCCGCTCCAACGTGGTCGGCAAGCCGCTGGCCCAGCTGCTGCTCGCGGAGAACGCCACCGTCACCGTCGCGCACTCGCGCACCGCCGACCTCGCCGCCGTCACCTCGGCCGCCGACATCGTGGTCGCCGCCGCGGGCCGGGCCGGGCTCATCCGGGCCGAGCACGTCCGGGAGGGCGCCGTCGTCATCGACGTCGGCACCAACGAGGGGCCGGACGGCAGCATCGTCGGCGACGTCGACGCCGACAGCGTGCGCGGCCGCGCCGCCGCGCTGAGCCCGGTCCCCGGTGGCGTCGGCCCGGTCACCACCGCGCTCCTCATGCGCCACGTGGTCCGGGCTGCCGAGCGGTCCGCCCGGGTCTGAGCGGTACTCGGCGACGCAGGGGCGGTCGACGTCGCCTGCCCGCGGAACCGGGAGCGCTGTCGAAGACGGCGCCACCAGCCCGGTCAGCGCCGACCGGCGCCCCGGGTCACTCCCGGACGCGCTCGGGTGCCCGCGGCTTCCCGCGCAGCATCCGCATGACCGGCTCCACGATCCGCGCCGCCACCGGCCCGATGATCGCCATGAGCAGGACGTAGGTGGTGGCGAGCGCGGTGAACGAGTCGGGCAGCGCCCCCGCCGCCACCGCCAGCCCGGCGATCACGATGGAGAACTCGCCGCGCGCCACCAGCGCTACCCCGGCGCGCGCCCGGCCCATCTCCCCGGCCCCGGCGCGCCCGGCCGCCCACCACCCGGTGGCGATCTTGGTCGCCGTGGTCACCACCGCGAGCAGCAGCGCCCAGGCCAGCACCGGCGGGATGCTGCGCGGGTCGGTGTTCAGCCCGAAGAGCACGAAGAACATGGCGGCGAAGAGGTCGCGCAGCGGCTCCAGGATCTTGGTCGCGGTGTGCGCGGTGGAGTCCGAGATGGCGATCCCGAGCAGGAATGCCCCGACCGCCGCCGACACCTGCACCGCCGAGGCCAGCCCGGCCACGAGCAGCGCCGCCCCCAGCACCTTGAGCAGGAAGATCTCCCGATCGTCGCTGGCTACCAGCGCGGAGACGTAGCGGCCGTAGCGCAGCGCCACCACCAGCACCACCGTCACCGCCGCGAGCGCGATGCCGAGCGTCCACAGCCCGGCGATCAGCCCCACCCCGGCCAGCACCGCGGTGAGCACCGGCAGGTACGCCGCCATGGCCAGATCCTCGAACACCAGGATGGAGAGGATGGTCGGCGTCTCCCGGTTGCCGAGCCTGCCGAGATCGCCGAGCACCTTGGCCACGATCCCGGAGGAGGAGATGTAGGTGACGCCTGCCATGGCGATCGCCCCGACCGGCCCGAGCCCGAGCAGGAAGGCGACGATCACGCCCGGCGTCGCGTTCAGCGCGAGGTCGAGCAGCCCCGCGGGCCAGGATTTCCGCATCCCGGTGACCAGCTCGGCTGCGGTGTACTCCAGCCCGAGCAGCAGCAGGAGCAGGACGACGCCGATCTCACTGGCGAGATGGATGAATTCGTCGACCTCGTGCAGCTGCACCAGCCCGCCGGAGCCGAATATCAATCCGCCGATCAGGTACAGCGGAATCGGGGACATCCCGATCCGCGCCGCCACCCGGCCGAGCACACCGAGACCGAAGAACACCGCTCCGAGCTGGATCAAAGCCAGCGCGGTCTCCTCGATAACCACCGGTCAGCCGTCCCACCCCGTGTCGCGCCTCATTACCTGCACTTTACTCGAGTGCGCTCGACCAAGATCGCCCGACCCCGAAAACGGTAGCGGGCGGCCGCTTTCACACCCCGAGTGCGCGCAGCGGGCGGTCGAGCTCGCTCGCGTAGAAATCGAGGAAGCCGTCCGGGTCCGGGCCCGCGTTCAGCAACACCAGGTGGTCGAAGCCCGCGTCGGCAAAGGGCCGGGCCGCCTCGACGACGCGCGCCGGGTCGCTGCCGCAGGTGAAGTTCTGCTTGATGTCGTCCACCCGGACGGTCTCGGTGGCGGCGGCGAAGTTCACCGGGTTGGGCAGCTCGCTCATGACCTTCCAGCCGGTCACCGCCCAGCGCGCGGTCTCCAGCGCGGCCCGGGCGGCGGTGTCCTCGTCGGGGGCCCAGGCCAGCGGCACCTCGGCGTAGTGCGGGCCGGAGCCGCCTGCCTCGGCGAAGGCGCGCACGAGTTCGGCGTCCGGGTCGGTGGCGAAGAGGCCGTCGCCGAGCTCGGCGGCCAGCCGCGCCGCCTCCGGTCCGCCCGCGGCGACCACCAGCGGCGGCAGCTCGTCCGGCAGGTCGAAGATTCTGGCGTCGGAGAGCTGCAGGTACCTGCCCTCGTAGCTGCGGTACCCGCCCTGCCAGAGCAGCCGGATGATCTCCAGCGCCTCGCGGAACATGGCGTGCCTGGTCTGCACCGGCGGGAACTCGCGCCCGACCACGTGCTCGTTCAGTCGCTCGCCGGAGCCGACGCCGAAGGTGAAGCGGCCGTCGCTGACCAGCGCCAGCGTCGCCGCGGCCTGGGCAACGATCGCCGGGTGGTAGCGGATGATCGGGCAGGTGACCCCGGTGACCAGCCCGGCCCGCTCGGTGCGCGCGGCGATGGCGCCGAGCACCGTCCAGGCGAACGGGGAGTGCCCCTGGTTGTCCAGCCACGGGTGGAAATGGTCGCTGATCTCGACGAAGTCGAACCCGGCCCGCTCGGCCGCGACCGCCTGCCTGATCAGCTCCTTCGGCCCGTACGCCTCCGCGACCAGCTTGTACCCGATCCGCATGACACCTCCGCCCGCGGCCGGGCCCGCCCCGGCCGTCGAGCGGCGCGTACCCGGGCGGCGGCGGCGAAAACTACCAGTGCAGCTGCACCGGGTCGCCGATCCCGGCGTTCTCGTAGAACCAGGCGGCGTCGTCCGGGGCGAGATTCACGCAGCCGTGGCTGACGTTCGCCGAGCCCTGCGACTCCACCGACCACGGCGCCGAGTGCACGAAGACCCCGCCCCAGGTGAGCCGCTCCGCGTACTCGCCCTGGATGAGGTAGCCCTCCGCCGAGCTGAGCGGGATGCCGATGGTGCGCGAATCGAAGGTCACCCGGCGGAACTTCTCCAGGATCGGGAAGGTGCCCGCCGGAGTCTCCCAGCCGGGCTTGCCGTACGAGGCGGGCATGGTGCGCACCGGGACGCCGCCGATGCTCACCGTGAAGGTGTGCGCGGAGATGTCACCCTCGGCGCTGAAGCCGGCGTTGGTCTCGAACTCGGTGCGCCAACCGGCCGCGAAGACCTGAACCTTGGTCCGGGCGGGGAGATAGGCCTCCGGCAGCCAGGTCATCTCGGTGGCGCCGCGCCAGGTCACGTGGCCCGGCACCGCCTCGGGGGCGAGCACGGTCAGTGCCCGCTCGGCCGCCGCGCGATCGGTGACCGGCGCCGCGTAGCGCACGGTGACCGGGGGATAGATCCCGACCGTCGTGCCGTCGGACGGGCTGATCGCGACGATCGCGGGCGTCGCGGGCGCGGTCGCGATGCTGCCGAACGCGGAGCCCGCGCCGGTCACCGCCAGCGCGACCACCGCGGCGAGCAGGAAAAGAGGCCGACACGCGCTCCTCATGACAACCACCTTCGAACCGGGTGTGGTAAGTAGGTGTTCAGCCTAGGCCGTCATGATCTTCGCGGTCCAGCCGAGCGCGCGCCCTCGATCCGGGGTAACCCGGTTGAGACACGGTCGGTTTCAGTTGCCGAGAGCGCGCACGACGTCCGTGTGCAGGGCATCCGCCCGCGCGGTGATCTCCTCGACGCGGGCCAGCGCGGCGGCGAAGTCGGCCAGATCGTTATCAGCGGCCGCGCCGCGCAGCGACACCAGGTTGATCTCGATGTTCAGCCGCGAGCTGGTCGCGGCGGCCCGCGCGGCGTCCGCGGCGGCCCCGATATCGGTGACCACGTTCGGGTTGCCGATGGGCAGCAGGTCGGCCGCGAGCGTGAGCACCTCGTCGGCGGCATCGACCACGTCGGCGGGCACCCGGGCCGCGCCGAGCAGCGATGCGGTGATCGCCGCCCGCTTGGCCGCCTGCTCCGCCGCGGACTCCTTCGGCAGTTTGTAGGCGGCGCCCACCGCGGTGAAGGCGGCCGCGTCGGCGTCGGCCAGGGCGAGCGCGCGCTCCCTGGCGGCGTCCGCGGCGGCGATGATCCGGTCGATCTCCGGCCGGTGCTCGGCGTCCTTCGCCCTGGTGGTGTAGCGCGCGACCATGGCGACCAACGCCGCGCCCTGTGCCGCGTGCAGCGCCGCGACCGCGCCGCCGCCGGGCGCGGGCACCTTGGCGCCCAGCTGCTCCAGGTACGCGGCGACGGTGACGGCGCCGAATCCGGCTTCGGTTCCGGGCTGCGGGCTCGGCGCGGTTGACTGCGACACGGGGCGGCACCTTTCGAGGTCGGTAGCTGGCCGCTACACGCTATCCGACCGCACCGGTGCTCGCCCCGGCCGTAGCCGGGGATATGTTGACCCCATGCGGATCGGATTGGGGATCAACTACTCGGGCGGTTTCAAGGAGGTCGCCGCCGAGGTGGCCGACCTCGAGCGCGCCGGGCTGGACATCGTGTTCGTGCCCGAGGCGTACTCCTTCGACGCGGTGAGCGCGCTCGGCTTCCTGGCCGCCCGCACCGAGCGGGTGCAGCTCGCCTCCGGCATCCTGCAGATCTACACCCGCACCCCCAGCCTCACCGCGATGACCGCGGCCGGCCTCGACTTCGTCTCCGACGGCCGCTTCGTGCTCGGCCTCGGCGCCTCCGGGCCGCAGGTCATCGAGGGTTTCCACGGCCTGCCGTACGACGCGCCGATCGGCCGCACCCGCGAGCTCATCGAGATCTGCCGCAAGGTGTGGCGCCGCGAGCGGCTGGAGTACGACGGCAAGTACTACCGCATCCCGCTGCCGGAGGGCGAGGGCACCGGCCTCGGCAAGCCGCTCAAGCTGATCAACCACCCGGTGCGCGAACGCATCCCGGTGCTGCTCGCCGCGCTCGGCCCGAAGAACGTCGAGCTCGCCGCCGAGCTCGCCGAGGGCTGGCAGCCCATCTTCTTCCTGCCCGAGAAGGCGAAGGACGTCTGGGGCGACGCACTCGCCGCCGGGCAGGCGAAGCGCGACCCCGCGCTCGGTGACCTCGAGGTCTACGCGGGCCCCGCGCTCGCCATCGGCGAGGACGTGACCCCGCTGCTCGAGTTCGTCAAACCGCACCTCGCGCTGTATATCGGCGGCATGGGCGCGCGCGGCAAGAACTTCTACCACACCCTCGCCACCCGCTACGGCTACGGCGCCGAAGCCGACCGCATCCAGGAGCTGTACCTCGCCGGGAAGAAGGAGGAGGCCGCCAAGGCCGTCCCCGACGACCTGGTCCGCGACGTCTCCCTGATCGGCCCGGCCGGCTTCGTGAAGGAGCGCGTCGCCGCCTTCCGCGAGGCAGGCGTCACCGTGCTCAACGTGGTCCCGCTGGCGGGCAGCTCCGCCGAGCGGGTGCAGCTCATCGAGCAGCTCCGCGACATCGTCTGAACGGAGTTCGGCCCCGCCCTTCCCGGGCGGGGCCGAACCACGTGCCGATGGGTCAGCGGCGTCCCGCCACCGCCTCGTCCAGCGTGGCGTACAGCGAGAACACCTGATCCAGGCTGGTCATCTTGAGCTGCCTGCTCGTCGCCGGGCCGTCCGCCACCACCGCGATCGCCGTCGACTCCCCGGCCCGCTGATGCGCGGCCACCAGCGTCGCCATCCCCGCCGAGGCCAGGAAGCTGACCTCGGTCAGGTCGATGATCAGCGACGCGGGCTTCTCGCCGAGGATCGCGTCGATCGCGTTCTCCAGCGCGGGCGCCGTCGCCAGATCCACCTCGCCCGCCACCGCCAGCACCGTCGCGCCCTCGCGCGAGGAGACGGAGGTGGTCATCGTGTCCGTGACGGGGTACGCGTCTCCCGATGTGCTGGTCATGGCTCCACGACACACTTTTCAACGCGAAAACGCAACCTGGATGTGTTCTTGCAGCGACACGCTACACGTTCCGGGAGGTCGATCCGGTGCCCGGAGTGTCGCGGTGCCGTGCCACGACCGGGCGGACATGCCGCGCCAGGGGGTGCGGTTCGCCGGTCAGGACCGCGACCGCGGTCGCCAGTTCGGCCATCGAGGCGCACGGTGGTGGTGCGCTCACGCCCGGCGGCGGCAAACTGCAACCGGAGAGGTGGACTGTAAACCCGAGGACGGCCCACCTGTCGGCGCGCAACTCGCGGGCTGGCCACCACCCATCCGATGTCTATGTGGACCGGCAGGCGGTCACTGCGGAATTACCGCGTCGAGTCTGGCAGCGGCTGCTTCAGCGGCCGGGCAGGGATCATCGGTGCTGTTGAGTGTGACGGAGACGGTGACCGTTCCCCACGGCGATGCCGAGGCGATGTCGCATCGGCCTTGTTCGGGGGTGACAACGGACCTCGTGCGGATGGCGGGGCGGCTGTGGATCGTGATTTCGGTGAAGCCGCTCTCGGCGTTGATCTGCTTGGTGGTGTCGAAGGCGATGGTCGTGGCGGTGACTTCGAGGATCTGCTGCCAGGTCGCGGGGGAGCTGGTCCATTGGCAGAGCCGGATCCGGGGTGTTTCGCGGCTGGTGCCGGTCTCGGTGGCGGGGTCGACGCCGAGTTCGGCCAGTACGGAGTGGGGGATTTCCGTGCACGGATCCCACAGGCCTACAGCGCTGTTCGGTTGCTCGTCGGGTGCTGGGCCGGGGGAGCACGCCGCTGTTGCAAATGCGGTCAGGGTGAGGCCGGCGATCATCGCGTAGTGCCGGTTACCCGGCCACACGGTGTGGGTCATCGGGAGAGTTTCTCGAGCGCGCGGATGGCTCGTTGGCGGACGTAGGGGTCGGGGTCGTTGCGGTAGGGCTCGATGAGGGGGGTGGCGTCGGGGGCACGCAGGCGGGTGAGGGCGTCGATGGCGGCGGCGCGGGTGTCGGGGTGGTGGAGGTGGGCGGCGGCGATGTCGCGGGCGCGGGGATCGCCCTGGCGGGCGATGTAGGTGAGCAGGGCGTTGCGGGTCTGCTCGCCCGGTGGTTGTTCGTCGAGGAGGGTGGCGACGAGGTCGAAGTCGGTGGGGCGGGCGAGGTCGGCGATCGCGGTGGCGGCGTGGAAACGGACGTCGAAGCGCAGGGGCGGGGTGCGGCGCAGCTGGGTGCTGAGCAGGTCGATGATGGCGGGGTTGCCGCGGGCGCTGCGCTTGGCGAGGTTGCGGATGAGGTCCGCGCGCAGGACGGCTTTGTGTTCTTCCGGGGAGCCGAGCACCCCGAAGGCTTCCGGGCCGGGGACCCGTTCGTCGAGGTGGGTGAGCCAGTCGGCGACGATCGGGACCGCGGCGGGCATGTCCGGGAACTTGGTGAGCACGCTCAACGAGTAGCTGCGTACGCCAACGGCGGCGAGCTCGCGGAACAGCCGCAGTTCGAATCCCCCGCGGCCGTCGCGCACGCCCGCGGGTGGATGGTCGAGCCAGTCATCGCCTTCGGGCATGCCCGGGTAGGCAGGGTGGATCAGAGGGGTTTCTTCGGGGGAGTCTCGGGTCGGGGCCGCCGGACCCGGTGATGGTGTCCGGTCGGGGAGTTGCGCGGCGGCGGTCTCGGCGGAGAGCAGTGCCCCGCGTGCTTGCAGGAGTTTGCGGTGGTTCTGCAGCCGGGACCGGACCCGTTCCGCATCGCTGACCCATGCCCTGAGGGCGGTGGCCGGCTCGGCGGGAATCCGGTCGGCGGTGGTGCTGGTCTCGGCTGCGGTCCGTTCGATCCGGTCGATGAGGACGGTCAGCTGTTCGATCACGGTGTCCAGCGCTGCGCGGGGCGAGCCGGGGTCAGTGTCCGTCGCCATCGTCGAGTTCCTTCCTGATCAGGGTGATCCTGCCTTGATCGACGAGTTGCTGGACGTCGGGTGTGAGCTGGGTGCGGTGGTCGGTGACCAGGATGACCGAGTAGCCGACGCTGTCGGCGTAGGTGAGGTAGTTCGTGATCTGGGCGGTGTCGCTGCGGTCGAGGGAGTTCTTGTTCTTGACCTCGGTGATCTGCTCGTTGGGGATGTCGACGTAGTCGGGGGTGTTGGGGCCGCTGACCGGGATGGTCGAGTGCGGGCCCGGGGGGATGCCGGCGCGTTCCTCACCGCGCTCCCCGGTCTCCTCGTTCTGTTTACCGCCGCCACCGTTGTGGATGGGATCGGTCTTGCGCGGGATCCGGCCCAGGATCGGGCGTAGCAGGGCCGAGGAGGCGGTGGCGGTGGTGTAGACGCCGGTGTTCGACTCGATCGCGGCCGCCACGAACTCCTCGAGCTCGGTCATGAGCTCGTGGAAGTGTTTCGTGGCCATGGCGAGGTTCTTCTCGCGTTCGAGCTCGATGGCCTGCTCGCTGACCTGGCGGGCCGGGGGAGGGTTGCCCTTGGCGCCGATCTCGGCGACGTCCAGGGCGATCATCGTGGTGTGCAGGGCATTGAGGATGGCCTGGACCTGCTGGCGTTCGATATCGGTCTTCGTGGCGACTTCCGCGCAGGCCGCGCGCAGCGCGGAGGCGAGCATGCCGGTGTCGCGGTAGGCGGTGGCCAGGAATTTCAGGTCGTCGAGGACGGTGTCGATCTCGGGTTCGGTCTGCTCGTAGAGCGCGGCTTTGACCTCGTCGAACACCGAGTAGCTGTCGGTGTCGGCGCTGGTACCGAAGCCCTGGAACAGCTCACCCGCGGCCGCGATGCGGGTGAAGTCGGCGTCGGGCCATTTCTTGGTGACCCGGGCGGCGATGTAGTCCCAGTGGGCGGGCCGGTCGCCGCTGCCGCCGGCGGAGATCTTGGTCGGGTGCAGGGCGGTGGTGATCGTGGTGCCCTGCGGATTCGCCGGTGGGGTGTAGGGGCCCTGGGCGGGGTCGGTGGCGGCTTCGGTCTCGGCGTGGATGATGCCGAAGGCGTGCACCTGGTAGCCGAGTTCGCGGGCGGCCATCGCGCAGAAGGAGGCGAGCTCGAAGACGTCGGAGGCCGATTGGTCGTAGCTGGTCGACCAGCGCACCCCGGCTTCGTGATGGCCCGCCGAGCGGATCACGTCCAACGCGGTGTCGAGGTCGCGCAGGGCACGGTCGATGGTGGTGCTGGCCAGCACGAGGCGGGCGGCGGCGGTGTAGTACGCCTCCGGCTCGATCACCTCAACCCCCGGCCGCGGAGGAATTGAGGGTGTCGGCGATGGCTCGGCGGGCGGCGGAGTAGTTGTGGTGGGCGTTGTCGAGCTTGGTCCGGTAGTCGGCGAGCTGGGCGATGATCTCCGCGCCCTCGGCCTGCCACATCCGGTGCGCGGTCGCTACGGCATCGGCGGTCTGCCCGGTGAAACCGCTGTCGAGCGCGCTGATGGCGGCGGTGACCGAGCCCATCTCGGTGCTGAGACTGCGCAGGAATCCGTTCAGCGTGCCGGAGAAGGCGGCGAGAGCGTCCAGGTCGAACGAGTGAGCGGCCATGTCAGTGGCTCGGCGGCGGGGTGGAGCCCTCGATCGAGGCCGTGTTCGCCGCCTCCTGGCTCTCCATCGAGTCCGCCGCCGCGGCCAGCGACGTCGCCAGCTCGGTGAGCCGGTCCAGGAACGGGGAGACGGTGGTGAACTCGCGCTGCCACAGAGTCATCATCGAACTCGCCGCCGAGCCGGTCCACGTGGTGTGCAGGTCGGTATGGGCGCTGTCGACAGTGCGGGCCGCGTCGCTGAGCGTGCGCTGCAGATCCTGCAACCGGGTGGCGGCCGCGCGCATCTGCTGCGGTGAAAAGGTCAGCTCGTCACTCACAAACAATCCCCCTCCGAACCTGCCGCCCCGGGGTCGGCAGGAACAACTACAGTCCCCGGTACACGATAACCGGGCAACAGGAGGGTGGGGGTGCGTGGCCAGGAGGTGGCGGGACGAGGCGACACAGCAAGCCCAGGACGATATCGACGCCCTGTTCGCCGTGGCCATGGACCTGGTCGAAAAGCAGCTCGGCAGCCATCGCGGCTTCATCCCCTTCGCCTTGGCCGTCGATCACCACGGCGCCCGATCCCTGCGGACCGCCCCCGCGGCGGCAGCCACGCGGTCGGCGATCATCGACGCCCTGATCCTCGACACCGACCGCGGCACCCACCGTGCCCTGGCCATCGTCCTAGACGTCACCGTCCCGCCCACCGACACCGACGCCGCCGAATTCGTCGTCGAGCACGCCGAGGGAACCGCGCTACAGATCGTCGTTCCCTACACCATCGACGGCAACGAAGGCGGCCAGGTCCACGTCGAACGGGCCACCACCGCCGAAGGCCAACGGCGGATCTGGGGCTTACACCTCTGATCGAGGCCCGCCCTGCGGTATGGAGCCGCACCCCCTGCTCGATGTGGTTGTGCCAGTGCTGTGGCCACCGCGATGGCCGAAGCGAAGCCGGATATCACGAGCGAGCCCACTCTCGGGAGCGGCCACGCTCGGGACGGATCGAGCCTCGGCCGGGCCGGGCTCAGGCGGAGTGCAGGCGCGCGCGGCGGCGGCTGCGCGCGGGATTCGACACGGCGAGGTAGGCGCGCAGCACGCCGCGGATCTCGTGCTCGTTGCGGGCATTCAGCTCGAGCAGCAGCTCCGGGGTGTCGCGGCCGAACACCTCCGCGAGCCGGCGATCGTGGCCGTAGGCGACGCCGCGCAACCAGAGGGCCTGCGCGAGCACGAAGCCGATCGGGAACAGCACCACGACGATCGGGATGGCCAGCCACTTCGGGCTGACGAGGAGAAAGGCCAGTACGCCGACGGCCACGGTGAGCACGGCGGCCGCGGCGAGCGGCTTCCACTTGCCGCGCCGGTACAGCTCCGCGACCACCATCGCGCTGGCCAGCCCGGCGTCCCGCTCGGCCGGGGCGAGTTCGTCGAACACGGGCCCGACCACGAGCAGCGTCTGGTCGGGCCGCGGCACGGCGCGGACGCCTTCGGCTATCCACGCCGGGACCGGTCCCTCCTGGACCTCCGGGGGCTGAATCCCCAGTCGGGTCGCCAGCTCGCGGGTCCGGGTGCCGATGTCATCCACATTCACCGCCACATCATCACGGGGCGGCCGGTGCGGGACGTGCTCGGGGTGCCGATCGAGGCCCTCAGCCGCGGTCGCGAATCCACTGCACCAGGAGGGTGCCGTCGTCGTCCGCGAGCGTGCGTCCGCGGCGCATGGGCCGCCGGGCTGCGGTGGGCGAGTGCGCGATCCGGCTCGCTTCGCCGCCGACGGTGAGCGGCGAGGTGGTGACGCACAGTTCGTCCACCGCGTCGTCGTCGAGCAACTGGCCGAGCAGGGTCGGCCCGCCTTCGCAGAGCACCCGGTGCAGCCCGAGATCGGCGAGCGCGGCGAGCAGTTCGGCGCTGGTCACCGTCGGGCCGCTGCATCGGATGACCCGGACCCCGGCCTGTTCCAGCGCGGCAACTCGCTCGGGGTCGGCCGCGGCGGCGGTGACGAGCACCGGCGCGATCGACGCGGCGGTGACCAGCCGGGAGTCCGGCTCGATCCGGGCCGAGGCGGAGACGACGACCACCGGCGGGATCGGTGCCAGCCCGTGCTCGGCGCGCCACCGCCGAACCTCCTCGTCACCACCGGCCGGGCCGTAGTTCTCCGCGCGCACGGTGCCCGCGCCGACCAGCACCGCGTCCGCGACGGCGCGCAGCGCGAAGAAGAGCGCTTTGTCGGCGGGGGTGGTCAGGGTGGCGACGGTGTCGCCGTCGGTCACCGCGCCGTCGATGCTGCTCACGAAGTTCACCCGGACGTACGGCCGGGTGAGCGCCGGGGGATAGGCGTAGAGCTCGCGCAGCGCGCGGTCGTCGAGGACAGGGTCGAGAGCCGGGAATTCGAGGCGCCGCACAGCCATCTCCCGACCCTACGGGTCGGGTGAAGGCGAGGTTGCGGCCGTAGCGGTGCCGCACGATCGGATGCTCGCGAAGGCTGCCGCGGCGGCGAGTTCGACGGCGGCGAGCACGGGATACCCTCGGGCGCGACCGGATCAACCGCGCGACCATCGCGCTCCTCGACGGGGGCTGAACATGCGCAGCATCGGCGAACGCCTCGACATCGCGGCCCCCGCGGCCGTGCTCGACCGCTCGGCCGCACGGATCGCCGGGTGAGTACGTCGCGGCAGGTGGTGGTGCGCCCCGCCACGCCCGCCGACGCCGAGGCGATGGCGGCACTGCGCGCCGCGGTCGCGGCCGAGGGCCGCTGGATCGGCGCCGAATCGCCGGTGGACGAGGCCGCCGCGGCCGTGGCCATCCGGACGGCGATCGCGGAGGGCAAGGGCGTATTCGTCGCCGACGGCGACGGCGTCCTCGCCGGCACGGCCCACACGTACATCAGCACGGCGGGCGTCACCACCTTCGGGATGATGGTCGCCGCCGGGCACCGCGGGCGCGGCATCGGTGCCGCGCTGCTCGACCGGGTCGTCGCCTGGGCTCGCGAGCAGGGCGCGCACAAGGTGACGCTGCAGGTGTGGCCGCACAACGAACCCGCGATCGCGCTGTACCGGCGCACCGGATTCGAGGTCGAGGGGCGGCTGCGCCGCCACTACCGCCGCCGCGACGGCGAGCTCTGGGACGCCGTGCTGATGGCCCTGCACCTCGATGAAGAAACTCACACGAGTTTTACAACAGCTCGATCGAGTTGTTAGCTTGGGGGCATGACGCTGCAACCCACCCCGCGGGCCGGACGCAGGGAATGGTCGGCCCTCGCGGTCCTGGTGCTGGTCGTCACGCTGCTCGCGGTCGACGGCACCGTCCTCTACCTGGCGGTCCCGTCGCTCACCGCCGACATCGCGCCGAGCGCGACCCAGCTGCTCTGGATCGGCGACATCTACTCGTTCGTCCTCGCCGGGCTGCTCATCACCATGGGCAATGTCGCCGACCGGATCGGCCGCAAGCGGCTGCTGCTGGCGGGTGCGGCGGCGTTCGGCGCGGCGTCGGCGCTGGCGGCGTTCGCGCCGAACGCCGAGACGCTGATCGCCGCCCGCGCGCTGCTCGGGATCGCGGGTGCGACGCTCATGCCGTCGACGCTGTCGATCGTGCGCGCCATGTTCGCCGACGCGAAGCAGCGGACCACCGCGATCGCGGTGTGGTCGACCGGCGCGATGGCGGGCGCGGCGGTCGGGCCGCTGGTCGGCGGGGTGCTGCTGGAGCACTTCTGGTGGGGTTCGGTGTTCCTGATCAACCTGCCGATCATGGCGCTGGTGCTGATCGCGGGGCCGGTGCTGATCCCCGAGTCCCGCGGCGACACCGCGACGTCCATCGACGTGCTGTCCTCGGTGCTGTCCATCCTGGCGATCGTGCCGCTGGTGTACGCGGTGAAGCACTGGGTCGGCAGCGGGTGGGACCTCACGGTCCCGCTCTGCGCGGCGACCGGGGTCACGGCCGGGCTGATCTTCGTGCGCAGGCAGCTGCGGCTGGCGCATCCGCTGCTCGACATCACGCTGTTCCGGGTGCCCGCCTTCGCCGGGTCGGTGGCCGCGAACGGCCTGGCGATCTTCGCCTTCGTCGGGCTGCTCTACTTCTTCTCGCAGTACCTGCAGCTGGTGCGCGGGTACGGGCCGCTGCGGGCCGGGCTGGCCGAGCTGCCGACGACGCTGGCCGCGATGGCGGTGATCGCCTTCGTCGGCGTGCTGGCGGCGCGGCTCGGGGCCGGGCGCGCGATCGCGCTCGGGCTCGGATTCGGTGCGCTCGGGCTGGCCGGGATCGGGCTCACCACGTTCCGGTCCACCTACTGGGGGCTCGGTCTCGCCCTGGTCGTCGTCGGGCTCGGGATCGGTGTGGCGATGACGCTCTCCACCGACGCGGTGGTCTCGGCGGTGCCGAAGGAGCGCGCCGGCGCCGCCTCGGCGATCGCCGAGACCGCGTACGAACTCGGCACGGCGCTCGGCATCGCGGTGCTCGGCTCGATCCACCTCGCCGTGTACCGCGCGCACCTGGATCTGCCCGCCGGGACCGCCCCGGCCGACGCGGCGTCCGCCGAGGCGTCGCTCGCGGGCACCGTCGGCTCCGTCGCCGACCCGGTGGTGGTCGAGCACGCCAGGACGGCCTTCGCCACCGCGGTGCAGACCACCTCGTTCATCGCGGCCGTGCTGCTCGTCGCCTCGGCGGTTGTGGCCTGGAGGGTGATTCCCTCGCCCCGAGGTGCCAGGGTTGGGACCCGTGACGCGCACTGAACCGGCCACGACCCGGGACAAGGAACGCACCCGCCGGGCAATCCTGGACGCCGCGGGGCGCATGCTCTCCGAGCACGGCTCCAAGGCCAGCCTCGCCGAGATCGCCAAGGCCGCCGGGGTGACGCAGAGCGGGCTGCGGCACCACTTCCCGAGCCGGGACTCCCTGCTCTGCGGCGTGGTCGAGGACACGATCGAGCGCATGTGGAGCGAGATCCACGCGCACGTCGACCTCGCCGAGAACCGGCCGGGCAAGCTCCTGCGCGGCTACATCCGCGCCATGACCGGCGACAGCGACTTCTTCGCGACGGTGCTCGACCCCACCGGGCTGGCCGCGGCGATCGGCAACCCGCCGGGGGTCGACGAACTCTTCGCGCGCGATGCCGAGCGGTGGCGGGCCGCCCTGGCCGCGGACGGGCTGCCCGCGGCGCGGGTGCTGGTGATCGAGCACGCCGCCGAGGGGCTCGCGGTCGCCCGGTCCAGCCCGTACCTGAACGCCGCGGAGCTCGCGCTGGCAAGGGCCGAGCTGCTCGCCATGACCGAGCCCGGCTGACCGCGGCCCGAACCCGTTCCGTCCCCAGGAAATTGGGGGCTCGGCGAGCGTCGCCCCGTGCGACAGGGTGGCATCGGCTCGTGTGGCTCGTGCGCACGGCGGAGGAACGGAGAACCGATGCGGATGGGTTTCGCGGTCGTCGCCCGCGGGGCGACGGTGCCCGCCGGGAGCGCGGCCGGGCAGGCGCCGCGCACGCCGATCGAGCCGCGAGCCGGGTACCGAGCGTGATCGGGAGAGCGGCGCGCTGGGCGGGAGCGCTGGCGCTGGCCGTCGCCGCGCTCGTCCCCTCGGCGCCTGCGGCCGGGGCGGATGGGGACGGCAGTGCGCTGGTCGTGCTGGGTGACTCCTTCGCCGCGAATGGGTTCCGCTGGGAGGCCGACGCGAAGGAGTGCCTGCGCGGCGAGACCTCCTGGCCCAATCAGCTGAGCCGCCTGACGGGCACGGCGAACACCCCGGACTTCGTCGACCGCTCCTGCTCCGGCGCGGCCATCGAATCGGACCGCGGCTACTCGCTGGTGCGCGAAACGCTCGACGCCGACCGGGCGGGCGGCTTCGGCCCGCGCACCCGCATGGTGGCGATCCAGTTCGGGCTCAACGACGACTGGGGCGTCGAGCACCGGGCCACGCTCTGGACCTCGCTCATCCCGTGCGTGTTCAACCTGGCCGACGGCTGCGACCGGGATGCCGCGGCCGCGGGCCGGATCACCGACTTCCGCGCGGTCACCGGCCCGGCCTACGCGGCCCGAATCGGCGACGTGGTGCGGTACCTGCGCTACTACGCGCCGAACGCGCGGATCGTGCTGGTCGGGTACCCGGAGCTCTTTCCGTCCGGCCAGGACTCGGTGTGCCTGAACATCCTGGGCGCGGGCGCCTTCGTCCAGCCGCGCGGCGGCGGGCTGATCGAGTACCTGGACCGGATCGACGCCGCGCAGCGGGCGGCGGCCGCACAGCTCGGCATCGACTTCCTCGACACCAGGGCACTCACCGCCGGGCACGGGCTGTGCTCGGCCGCGCCGTGGCTGAACGGCGTGCTGGACCCGCGGGCCGACCCGGTCGGACTCCCGTTCCACCCGTCGGCGCACGGCGACGCGGTGCTCGCCGCCGCGCTGCACGAGCGCTACGGGCGCTGATTTCGCGCTCCGCCGAAGATCTTTTACGATTCGATGTCGGCGGAGGCGACCGATCGGCAACAGGGGCAGCGGGCGGGGCACGGCATCGGCCTCCTCGACACGCTGCCCGAGGTGGAGCTGGCCGTGCCGCCGGGCGAGCTGGTCTGGCGGCCCGGCCCGTTCCACCGCGCGCTGGCCGCGCTGCCGGTGGTCTTCCCGCCCTCGCATCCGCTGCCCGTGCTGTAGCAGCGCCTACGGTGGAGGCCGTGGATACCCAGCTGAGCGCCCGCGTCGCCGCACTGATGACGCGGGCCCGTGCCGATCTGGCCGAACTCGTGGCGCACCGCTCGGTGCACCTCGAGCCGGGCAGCGGGGCGGCGTGCCGGGCCGCGGCCGAGTGGAGCGCGAAGGCCTGCGCCGAGCTCGGCTTCGAGGTCGAGGTGATCGAGACCTCGGACGGCAGCCCGGCGGTGGTCGGGTACCGCCCCGGCGCCACCCCCGACGCGCGCACGGTGCTGCTGTACAGCCACCACGACGTGCAGCCCGCCGGGCCGGTCGAGCGCTGGAGTTCGCCGCCGTTCGAGCTCACCGAGCGGGCAGGCCGCTGGTACGGCCGCGGCGCGGCGGACTGCAAGGGCAACCTGGTCGCGCACCTGACCGCGCTGCGCGCCGCCGGAGCCACCGGCTGCGCGGTGCGGATCGTGGTCGAGGGGTCGGAGGAGGCGGGCGGCGCCGGGCTGGACGACCTCGCCAGGCAGCGCCCCGAGCTCTTCGACGCCGACGTGATCGTCATCGGCGACACCGGCAACGTCGCCGTCGGCACCCCGACGCTCACCACCAGCCTGCGCGGCGTGGTGAACGCGAAGGTCACCGTGCGGGCGCTCGGCTCGGCGGTGCACTCCGGGCAGTTCGGCGGCGCGGCGCCGGATGCCATGGCCGCGCTGCTGCACGGGCTGGCCTCGCTGCGCGACGCCGCGGGCGACACCACCATCGACGGCGTCCCCGGCGGCCAGCGCTGGACCGGCGCGCCCTACCCGCCGGAGGTCTTCCGCGCCGACTCCACCGCGCTGCCGGGCACCGAGCTGCTCGGCACCGGCACCCCCGCCGACATGGTGTGGGCGCGTCCGGCGGTGACCGTCATCGGCATCGACGCCCCCGGCACCGCCGACGCCGTGGCCGCGGTGATCCCGGAGGCGGCCGCGCTGCTGAACCTGCGGGTCCCGCCCGGGCTCGACCCGCGCGCCACCTACGACGCGCTCGCCGCCCACCTGCGTGCGCACATCCCCTGGCAGGTCGAGGTGGCGGTCGAGGCGCAGGCGATCGGCGCGCCCTTCGCCGCCGCCACCGACGGCCCCGGCTACCGCGCGCTCACCGCGGCGCTGCGCACCGCCTACGGCGCCGAGGTGGTGCACTCCGGGCAGGGCGGCTCGATCCCGCTCTGCACGGTGCTGGCCGAGGTGGTGCCGCGCGCCGAGATCGCGCTGCTCGGCGTCGAGGAGCCGCTGTGCCGGATCCACGCCGTCGACGAGAGCGTCGACCCGGAGGAGCTGCGCCGCACCGCGCTCGCCGAGGCGCTCTTCCTGACCGGCTTCGCCTGAGCGCGTTCCCCGCCCGGAATCCGTGGCAGGATTTCCGGTATGCCCACGCAGGCTTTCACACAGCGGAGTTTCGAGCGGGCGGTGTCCGGCGGAGCCATCGTCCTGGTCGACTACTGGGCGTCCTGGTGCGGCTGGTGCACCCGGTTCGCGCCGGTCTTCGAGGAATCGTCGAACCTGCACCGCGACATCGTGCATGCCACGGTCGACACCGAGGCCGAGTCGGCGCTGGCGGCCGCCGCGCAGGTCACCGGGTTGCCGACGCTGCACGCCTACCGGGAGGGGCTGCTGGTCTACGCGAACGCGGGCTTCCACACCGCCGCCCAGCTCGAAGACGTGGTGCAGCAGGTGATGTGGCTGGACATGGACGCCGTCCGGCGCGAGATGGGGGTCGCACCGAATCGATCGGCCGCGACCACCGCGGCACCGTTCGAGACGGTCGTGCAGGCCGGGCTCGCCCCGGGCCCGACCCCGTACGGCTGGCCGGGGCTGCGCGCCGGGTAGCCCCGCGGGGGATCGTGCGGGCGCCGATCACACCGAGCGGCCGCCGTGCCGGTGCGACCAGCGGCGGATCGGGATCGCGAGGAGTAGCAGGAGCAGCGACCACAGCCCGACGACCGGGAATACCAGCACCAGGGCCAGCGCCGCGAGCCCGGCGC
Source organism: Nocardia sp. NPDC057227 (assembly GCF_042669725.1). Lineage (NCBI taxonomy): Bacteria > Bacillati > Actinomycetota > Actinomycetes > Mycobacteriales > Nocardiaceae > Nocardia > Nocardia sp. NPDC057227. The sequence goes on from NZ_JBHUXA010000019.1 coordinate 88,135, forward strand.
CGACCGCGGCCCACCGCGCGGCCGGGGCGGTCGGCCCGCCGTCATCGGCGAGCAGCCCGGCGCGGTGCAGGATCAGCGCCTGGCCGCGCAGCAGCGCCATGACCACGACGATCGTCCCGACGTAGAGGCCGAGGGTGAGCCGGTCGCGGGTGTGGGAGTAGACGTCGAGCACGGTGACGACCGGCAGGAACACGATCCCCGCCAGCCACAGCAGGTTCAGCCGGACCAGGATCGGGGTGTAGCCGGTGGCGCGTTCGTAGAGGCTGTGGTGGTCGCGCCAGAAGGAGCTGATCACCACGAAGCTGATGCCCGCCGCCCACAGCGCGTAGCTGTTGTCGGAGAGGAACTCCGCGGTGCTGCCCTCGCCCACGTCGCGGGCGCTGTCCACCAGCGGTAGCACGATCAGGGTGATCGCGATGGCCACCACCGCGTCGCTGAAGAAGATCAGCCGCTCGAGGCCGCGCTCGGTACGACGCTGCCCTGCCGGTTCCGCCACGATCGGACTCTAACCCGGCGGCCTGGCTTTCGGGCGCCGCACGGAGCAGGGTGGAGGGTGCTTCACTCCGCAGTGAAAGGATCCACCGTGCCCGGCCGAACCGAGAACCGTTCCTTGCTCACCCGTCTCGCGCTCGCAGGCGTCTGCGCCGCGATCCCGCTCGTTGCCCTCGCCGCGCCCGCGGTCGCCGCCCCCGATCGGCGGGTGGAGGTCGGCGCACCCTTCGACTGCCACGTCTGGGACGGTCCGACGCTGCCCGGGCAGAAGTGCTATCCGCACGAGCGGCGCAACCGGCCGCAGGAGCCGCCGCGGGACGAGCCGAACCGGCCGACCCCGAGCGACTACTTCGGCCCCGGCTGGTTCGGCAGCAGCTAGCGGTGGCGGTGCTCGCCCGGTAGCGCTCAGGAGAGCGTCTGGGCGCCGATCACGCCGAGCAGCTGGAGCTTCTCGTAGCTCTCGCTGCCGGGCGCCGCGGTGAAGACGAGCAGGTGGTGCGCGTGCTCGGGGTCGAGCAGGGTCTGGCAGTGCAGCTCGAGCGCGCCGACCTCCGGGTGCACCAGCCGCTTCACCTGGGCCGGGCGGATGCCGATCTCGTGCACCTCCCAGAGCGCGCGGAACTCGGGGCTCGCGGCGAGCAGCAGCTCGGCGTAGTGCTCGGCGCGGGAGCCGGGGCCGCGGCGGGTGAGCACCTCGCGAAGCCCGGAGGTGTAGACCCGGGAGAGGAAGGCGTGGTCGGCCGGGTGGTAGCGCTCCCGGACGGCGGGATCGGTGAACCAGCGGTAGCCGATGGAGCGCCGCGGTCCGGTGAGCGCGGCGGTGTCGCCGGTGAGCGCGACCCCGAGCGGGGTCTGGCGCAGCGTCTCGCCGAGTTCGGTGACGATCTCGGCGGGGGTGTCCTGCAACCGGTCGAGGATCCGGAGCATGCCCGCGCCGATGTGCTCGCCGCTCGTGCCGCGGGCGGGGGAGTTGTGCCCGCCGAGCCGGAACAGGTGGTCGCGCTCGTCCAGGGTGAGCCGCAGCCCCTGCGCCATGGCGGCGAGCATCTGCACCGACGGGTGCGGGCCGCGCTCGCGCTCCAGCCGCGTGTAGTAGTCGGCCGACATGTGACAGAGCGCCGCGACCTCCTCGCGGCGCAGCCCGCTGGTCCGGCGGCGCGGGCCGCGCGGGAGGCCGACGTCCTCCGGTTGCAGCGCAGCCCGCCTGCGGCGCAGGAACTCCGCGAGACCCGGTCGATCGATCATCTCGGGTCCTCCTCTCGTTCTGCTTCGTTTCTACTGGCAGGCGGGGTCGCGAGCCACGGATCGGTGATCCCTGGATGCGCGCGGGCGGGTCGGCGACGGTGGAGGCAACCGACCTCTGGAGGACACCGTGCCACGCAGAACCATCGACATCACCGTTCCGCCGCTCACCGGACGGCGCGCCGTGCTCACCGGCGGGAGCGACGGCATCGGGCTCGGCATCGCGACCCGGCTGGCCGCGGCCGGCGCCGAGGTGGTGCTGCCGGTGCGCAGCGCGGGCAAGGGAGCGGCGGCGCTGGAGCGGATCCGCGCGGCGGCACCCGGCGCGGCGGTCTCGCTGCGCGAGCTCGACCTCTCCTCGCTCGCCTCGGTCGCGGCGCTCGGCCGGACCCTGCGGGACGAGGGCCTCCCGATCCACCTGCTCGTCAACAACGCCGGGGTGATGACCCCGCCGGAGCAGCGCCGCACCGCCGACGGCTTCGAGTTGCAGTTCGGCACCAACCACCTGGGTCACTTCGCCCTGGTGGCGGAGCTGCTGCCGCTGCTGCGGGCGGGGGAAGCCAGGGTGACCTCGCAGCTCAGCATCGCCGCGAACGGCGGGGCGATCAACTGGGCCGACCCGAACTGGGAGCGCTCCTACGACGGCATGCGCGCCTACCGCCACTCCAAGATCGCGCTCGGGCTCTTCGGGCTGGAGCTGGACCGGCGCAGCCGCGCCGCGGGGTGGGGCATCAGCAGCAACCTGGCGCACCCCGGCGTCGCCCCGACCAGCCTGCTCGCCGCGCGCCCCGAGGTCGGGCGGGCCGGGGACACCCCCCAGGTGCGGGTGATCCGGTGGCTCTCCGCGCGCGGCATCCTGGTCGGCACCGCCGAGACCGCCGGACTGCCCGCGCTCTACGCCGCCACCGCGCCGGAGGCGCAGCCGGGGCGGCTCTACGGACCGTCCGGGCCGGGGCACCTCGGCGGCGCGCCCGCCGAGCAGAAGCTGTTCTCCCGGTTGCGCGATCCCGAGGACGCGGAGCGCATGTGGAGGCTCTCCGCGGAGCTCACCGGGGCCGTCTACCGGGCGGGCTGACATTCGGGCGCCGTGCGGAGCAGGGGGGGAGGATGCTCCACTCCGCGAGGGCGAAGTGCTGTCCGCACGAGCGGCGCGACCGGCCGCAGGAGCCGCCGCGGGACGAGCCGAACCGGCCGACCCCGAGCGACTACGTCGGCCCCGGCTGGTTCGGCAGCAGCTGAGCGCAGCACGTTTCCGGAAGCGGCGGCGGTGCTCGTCCGCGACGATGGCCGGGTGACGACACATCACCCGCCGGGACCGGCGTTATGAGAATCTCCGTACTGGCCCTGGCGGCAACGGGTTTCGCGCTGATGGGGCTGGCCGCGCTCGCCGCGCCGGACCGGATCGTCGCGCCGTTCGGCATGCGTGCCACCACCCCGGCGGCCGCGTCGGAGGTGCGCGCCGTCTACGGCGGCTTCGGCATCGCGCTGGCCGGGGTGCTGGCGTGGGCCGCCACCGGGGCCGGGGGAGCGCACACCGGGGCAGTGCTCGCGGCCGGGATCGCGCTGCTCGGGATGGCGGGCGGGCGGCTGCTCTCCCGGCTGCTCGACCCGGGGGTGCCGTTCTACCCGGTGTACTTCTACCTGCTGGTCGAGCTGGTGTCCGGTGCCGCCCTGTGCGCGGTCGCGTAGGCGATGATGGCGGGATGACGGCGTCCACGATCTGGCTGTGGCCGGGGCGGGCGGCCTACCTCGGGCCCTCGCTGCGGCTCGACGCGCACAGCACCGCCGTCCCCTGCTACGCCGTCGGGGTGGACGAGCCCTTCCACCTGACCGTCGCCGGGGTCGGGCGCCGCGTGCGCGGTGCGCGCATCCCGCCCCGCACGGTGCACCGGATCGAGGCGGGGCCGGGGCGGATGTTCTTCGACTATCGGATCGCGGGAACGCCCGCCGACCCCAGGATTGCCGAAGTATTGCGGATGCTGCTCGCCGACCCGGCCGATGCGCCGGGCGCGGCGGGGTTCGCGGCCGCGGCCGGGCTCTCGACCTCGCGCTTCCTGCACCTCTTCGCCGCGCAGACCGGCACCAGCTTCCGCCGCTACCGGCTCTGGGCCCGGATGCTGCGGGCCGGGCACGCCCTCGCCGCCGGCGGCGACCTGACCCGGGCCGCCGCGGACGCGGGCTTCGCCTCACCCAGCCACTTCAGCGACAGTTTTCATGCGATGTTCGGGCTCACCGCCTCCACGCTGCTCGCGGCCGACTGCCGAATCGTGACCGTCGGCGAGGTAACGATGCGGACCGGTACCCCGACGCACTTGGCGGAACCGGTCACATCGTCGCTCAGAGGGAGCCCAGTATGAAACGTCCCATTCTCGCCACCCTGGTCGCCGGCGCGGGTATCGCGTGTGCCGGTGCGTTGCTGGCACCTGCGGCGTCGGCCTATCCGGTCGGTCCCTGGAACATCGAGGGGCCGTGCGCGGGCAAGGCGCCGCAGGAGTGTCCGATGAGCCCGTCGGAGGACGGCCTCACCTGGGGCTGGCACGGCGACGCCTGGAACTACGACAAGACGGGCGCCTTCGTCTGCATGTCGTCCAGCTTCTGGTGCGGCCCGCTGATGGGCGTGGTACGAGCGCTGCCGCCGACCCCGATCGGCCCCTGGATCCACCCCTCCTGATCAGAACCGCCCCAGGTACTCCGCGAACCGGGTGCCGATGATCCGGTGCGCGGCGGTGTCGGGGTGCAGCCCGTCCGGCAGCGGGTGGGTCTCGGCGTCCGCGGGGCCGTAGAGCGCGGTGCCGTCGAGGTGGTGCAGGTTCGGGTCGGCGCGCTGCGCGGCGATCTCGGCCAGTGCCTCCCGGACCACGGTCAGGGTGAGCCTGCCGCGCGGGACGTCGTCCGGGTCGCCGGTGGCGATGAAGCGCGGCGTCCCGGTGGCGATGCTCGCCGGGTCGAAGGCGCCCGGGCCGGGCGTGTGCTCGTGGATCCCGCAGTAGAGCGGCGAGATCAGCAGCAGCGGGGTGGCGGGGTGCCCGTCCCGGAGGGTGTCGAGGAAGCCGTGCACGGCGGGGACGAAGGCGCGCAGCCGCATGGCGTCCGCGTTCACCACGTTGATGCCGAGCTTCACGCTGATCAGCTCGGCGGGTGCGTCCCGGACGGTGCGGGCGACGAACGGGTCGACGAGCGCGTTCCCGCCGAAGCCGAGGTTGCGCAGCTGCACCCCGGCCGCCCGCGCGGCGATCGCCGTCCAGACATCGGTCGGCCCGGACGCGTTCGAGCCCTGGCTGATCGAGCTGCCGTAGTGGATCCAGCGCCTGCCGGGCTCGGGGTCCGGGGTGATCGGCGCGTCGGCGTGCAGGGCGACCAGCTCGACCGACTCGTTGTGCGGGAGCCAGATCTCCACCGTTGCCGCCCGGCCGGGCAGCCCGGTCACCGCGGTGGTGTGCGCCGGGCCAGGATGCGGGGTCGCGGCCCCGGTCGCGGGGTCGAGCTCGGTGTGGTCGCCGCCGGTCAGCTCGTCGCGCAGCACCACCGCGCCGTCGACGACCACGTCGATCCGGCCGCGCGGGCGGGGGAGTCCCCGGTAGGAGAGCCGGGACGGGTGCGTGGTGAGCGTGAGCGCGGTGGCCGCGGTCCGGAGGACCAGCCGCACCCCGGCGGTCTGCGCCTGCATCTGCCCCAGGTAGGGGTCGGGGAACTGGCGGCGGGCCCAGCCGGGCAGCCGGTGCGGCCGGAGCCCGCGCGGGGTCGATTCCAGTTCGGCGGCGCCGCGCACGAGGTCGGCGGTGATCGGAGTGGGTCGCACGCCGTCGCATTCTGCCCGGCGTGGTCGGGGCATCTTTTGTCGGTGCCGCTGGGTAGGTTCTGGGGCGTGGAAGCCGGGGAACGAATCCAAGAGCTCGCCGATCGCATCGTCGCGATGCGCGATGCCTACTATCGGGGCTCGCCGCTGGTCGCCGACGCCGAGTACGACGTCGTCGAGGACGAGCTGCGCGCGCTGATCGCCGAGCATCCGGAGCTGGCGCCGGACCCGAACCCGCTGGAGCAGGTCGGTGCGCCCGCCGTGCTGCACGCCCCGGTCCGGCACTCGCGGCCCATGCTCTCGCTGGAGAAGGCGACCAAGCCCGAGCAGGTCGCGGCCTTCTTCGACCGCTTCCCCGGCCAGCCGGTGGCGGTGATGCCCAAGCTGGACGGGCTCTCGCTGGCCCTGGTCTACTCCGACGGCGCGCTGCTCCGCGCCGTCACCCGCGGTGACGGCACGACCGGTGACGATGTCACGCCGCTGGTCCGGGCACTGGTGGACGGGGTGCCGGAGCGGGTCGAGGTGCCGGGGCGGGTCGAGGTGCGCGGGGAGGCGGTCATGCTGCGCTCCACGTTCCTCGCCTACAACACCGCGCACCCGGACAAGCCGCTGATCAATCCGCGCAATGCCGCCGCGGGCACGCTGCGGGCCAAGGATCCGGCCACGGTGGCCGAGCGCAGGCTGCAGTTCTTCGGGTTCGATCTCGACACCTCCGAGGGCGGGGCCGCCTCCGACCTGGGGGAGGGGCTCGCCGCGATCGGTGTGGCAGGCGCGGCCATGCGGTTGTGCGACGACGCCGAGGCCGCGCAGGCGGCGATCACCGCGATCGAGCAGGGCCGCAACGATCTCGACTACGACTTGGACGGGGCCGTGCTGCGGCTGGCCGATCGCGCCGCCTACGCCGCCGCCGGGACGCGGTCGAACTCCCCGCGCGGCGCGCTGGCGTTCAAGCTCGCCGCCGAGGAGAAGACGACGCTGCTCAACGAGGTGATCTGGGATGTCGGCAAGACCGGCAAGATCGTTCCGGTGGCGTGGCTGGAGCCGGTTTTCGTCGGCGGGACCACGGTCACCAAGGCGACGCTGGCCAACCAGGAGGTGATCCTGGCCCGCGACATCAAGGTCGGCGACACCGTGCTCGTTCGCCGTGCGGGGGACGTGATCCCTTTCGTGGCCGGGGTATTGGACGCCTCCAAGCGGACCGGCGCGGAAAAGGACATCGAGGTTCCGACCGTCTGTCCCTCGTGTGCGCAGCCGGTGCTCGAGCAGGGCAACAGCCGGGAGCTGTTCTGCACCAATGCCGCCTGCCCCGCGCAGACCGTGCGCCGGTTGATCCACTGGGCCTCGCGGGCGTCGGCCGATATCGATGCCATCGGGCAGAAGTGGATCGAGCGCCTCGCCGAGGCGGGGATTCTGGAGAATCCGTCGGATTTCTACACGCTCACGAAGGAGCGGCTGCTCGAATTCGACCGGGTGGGTGAGGTTTCCGCGACCCGGATGATCGAGTCGATCGACCGCAGCCGCCAGGTCGGGTTGCGCCGCGCGCTGATCGGGCTGGCCATTCCGATGGCCTCCGACGGCACGGCGGCCCGGCTGGCCCGTTCCGGGTTCGGGTCGCTGGAGGAGGTCGCCGACGCGGGCGAGGAGCGGCTGGTCGCGGTGGAGGACATCGGCCCCAAGGTGGCCGCCTCGCTGGTCGAGCACCTCACCCGGCTGCGCCCCGAGCTCGAACGGCTCCGCGCGCGGGGCGTGAATCTGGATGTGCGGCAGGAGGATCTGCCGCCGGTGGTCGCCGCGGGCGCGCCGCTGGCGGGCAAGACCGTGGTGATCACCGGGGCCATCGCCGACCCGCGCTCGGGGGAGAAGGTGGCCCGCCCGACCTTCCAGCGGCTCTGCGAGAAGGCGGGGGCCACGGCGGCGTCCTCGGTCTCGGCGAGCACCGACCTGCTCATCACCGGCGCCGGGGTCGGCGACAGCAAGCTGGCCAAGGCCGAGAAGCTCGGCGTCGAGGTGGTCGATCAGGGCGCGATCTGGGAGCTGCTGATCGCGGCCAAGGTGGTCTGACCGAGGTCAGTGCTCGTCGTAGTGGCCGTCGTGGGCCGCGTGCCTGCACCCGTCGTGCACGTAGTCCACGTGATCGCCGTGCGGCACCGCGACGTGGCCGCAGCCTGCGCCGTGCTCGTGGGCGTGGCCATCGTGGGTGTGGTGCCCGGCGGTCTCGCACTCGTCGAAGTGCCCGTCGTGGGCGCGGTGCAGGTGGCCGTCGTGCACGAAGTCGATGTGGTCGCCGTGCGGGACGGCGACGTGGCCGCAGCCTTCGCCGTGCGCGTGCTCGTGGTCGGTGTGCTCCTGATGGGTGGCGGCGGTCATGGCGTCCTCCGGGAGGTGAGCAGGTCGTATATCCGGGTGCGCATACCTTATCGCCGAGGGTCGCTGGATGTTAGCCAAATCCGTCGCCGGGTCAGCCCCGCATCGGGACCGGCTCCGAGACGGCGAGCCGGGCCGGGATCAGCACGGTGGCGCGGATGCCGCCGTAGACCGATTCGCCCAGCTCGATCTCGATGTCGTGCCTGGCGGCGAGCCGGGCCACCACGAAGAGCCCGAGCCGGGAATCGCCCGCGGTGCCGAAGTCCGGCGGGTCGGCCAGGGTGGCGTTCACCCGGACGATGTCGGCGGGCATCATGCCGGTGCCCTGGTCCTCGATCACCAGCAGCACGCCGCGGCTGTCCGCGGTGCCGGAGATCTCCACCCGCGATTGCGGCGGGGAGAAGGTCACGGCATTGTCGGCCAACTCGGCGAGCAGGTGCACCAGGTCGGCGACCGCGCCGCCGATGATGTGCAGCTCGGGCAGCCGGGCCACCCGGACCCGGGAGTAGTCCAGCGTCTCGCCGACCGCCGAGCGCACCAGGTCGATCAGCGCCACCGCGTGCCGCCAGCGCCGCCCGACCTGCCCGCCGCCGAGCACGATCAGGTTCTCCGCGTTGCGCCGCTCCCTGGTGGCGAGGTGGTCCAGCTTGAACAGGGTGCCGAGCAGCTCCGGGTCCTCCTGCGTGCGCTCGGCGTCGTCGAGCAGCTCCAGCTGCCGGTGCACCACCACCTGGCTGCGCCGCGCCATGTGCAGGAAGACCGTGCGCACGCCCTCGCGGGTGCGGCGCTCGGCCACCGCCGCCCGCATGGCCGAGGCGGCGGCGCGCTCGAAGGCCGAGGCGACCTGGCCGATCTCGTCGGTGCCGAAATCCAGCCGGGGGGCCACCGTCGCCGGGTCGACGGTGCGGTCGGCGCCGAGCTGCTGCATGACCTCGGGCAGCCGATGGTCGGCCAGCTCCAGGGTCTCCGCGCGCAGCCGCCGCAACCTGCGCAGGATCCGGTTCGCGAGCAGCAGCGAGACGCCGAGCGCGAGCAGCGAGACGGTGAGCATCGCCGCCGCGGCGAGCTGCGAATTGCGCTCGGTGGCATCGGCGTTCTCGGTGGCGAGCGCCTGCGTGTCGTGGCTCTGCTCGACCCAGAGGTTCAGGATGCGCTCGCTCACGTCCGCGGCGGCGACCTGCCACTCCTGCGGGGTCACCGGCAGCACGGGCACGCCACCGGCCTCGGTGGCGCGCAGCGCGGCGCGGGTGAGCACGGCCCGCTCGGTGGCCTCCAGCATCTGCCAGGCCGGGGTCGCCATGAGCTCGGCGGTCCGGCTCCGGTCGCGCTCGTCGATATCGCGGGTGAAGGCGGCGAGCTCGGTGCGGTAGTACCCGGCCTGCCTGGTGAGTTCGGCCGCGTTCGCGGTGGTCGCGGTCGCGGCGGTGTCCAGCGCGTAGCCGAGTGCGTTGCCGCGGGACATGCTCTCGGCGGCCTGCAGCAGCCGGATGCCGTCGGCGATCTGCACCGCGACCTCGGCGTCCGGGGTGGCGTTCCTGGCGTTGGCGGTGCCGTCGAGGATGGAGTCCAGGATGCCGTTGTAGAAGCGGTAGGCGTCCTCCAGCGGGAGCGCGCCCGCGTCCGCGCCCGCCCGCACCGTCACCAGCACCTCGGTGAGCTGGTCGAAGGCGTCGTTCTGCATCGTGGCGTCCCGGTCGATGGTGTCGATCGCCGCCTGCACCTCGAACGCCTTGCGGATGGCGGTGTCCATCGCGGCGCGCGCCGAGGCCAGCCGGGCGGTCGCGGCCCGGTCGCCGGCGAGGTGCGCCATGGTGACCAGGCGTTCGCCCTGGATCGCGCCGATCACCTGCACCGTCTGCGGCAGCGTCTGCTGCATCTGGGTCGCCCACTCGGCGGCGAAATCGGCCTCGGACACCAGGGAGGCCACGGTGCCGCTCCCGACGAGCAGCACCGCCACGCTCGGAACCAGCGCGACGGCGAGGACTCGGGCGCGGACACCGAGTCTCGGTATTTTCACGGACCGCAGCCTAACCAGAATTCGGCGTTACGGAACGGTGATTCTTCTGTTCTGCCACAATGATTTTCGCCAGCGAAAGTGGAGTTATCGCCTCCGCTGCGGGTTCAGTCAACCACGGTGAGCCGGGTGCCCGGATCCTCGGCCAGCCCGTCCAGCCAGTGCAGCGCGGCGGGCCAGCCGTCGGCCCGTGCGGACTGCTGGAGCAGCCGCAGTGCGGGCAGGGTGAACTCGCCGACCCGCGAACCGAGGCCGAGCAAACCTGTGGCACGAAGCTGCCAGTGCGCGGCCGCCGCCTCCGGGTAGCCGATCTGCTCGGCGGCCAGCTGGGCGACGATCGCCTCCGGCAGCCGCACCCGTGCCGGGTCGCGGTCGAGCCAGGCCAGGACGCCGAGCGCGCGGCCGCGGGCGGTGTGCCGGTGCTCGAAGCCGAGCGCGGTGCCGGTGAGCCGCGGCTCCAGCGCGCCGAATTCGGCGATCAGCGCGCGCATCTGCGTGACGGTCGGGCCGTCGGACCAGACCAGCGTGGTCACCGCGACCGCGCCGCTGCCGTCGTGCGGGCCGTCGACGCGGACGCGGACCCGGCAGCACGCGAACTCCGCGAGCCGCTCCGCCCAGAGTGCCGCCGGTGGATCGTCCGTCCGTCCGGCGCCGTCGCCGTTCACCACGCCTCCGCTCGCTCGACCCGATGCAGCACACTGTCGGCAAACATGTCGCGCGCGGTACGCGGCTCGTTACCGCGGGTGCGGCTGGGGCGGAGCGCCGGTAGATTCTGCGGAGCCCACCTCGGGCGGAATCGGGAGGAAGCCCGGCGTGCTGCACCTGCGCATCATCAGTCCGGTCGGCTCGACCCCCGACGTGCTGGCGGCGCTGCGCGCCGATCCCGGCGTCACCCACCTGTCGCTGCTCCCCGGCGCCGCGCTGGCGCCGGAGGGCGATCTGATCCACGCCGACGTGGCGCGCGAGGCCGCCAACACCGTGCTCGCCGAACTCGAGCGGCTGGGGCTGGCGCAGGCAGGCGCCATCACGCTGGAGCCGATCGAGACGGTGCTCTCCGACGCCGCCGAGCGCGCGGACGAGGCGGCGCCCGGTGAGCCGACCGACGCGGTGGTGTGGGAGGAGCTGCTGGCCCGCACGCACGAGGAGTCGACGCTGAGCGCCTCGTTCCTCGCCTTCCTGACCATCGCCTGCCTGCTGGCGGCGGTCGGGGTGGCCACCGATTCGTCGGTCACCATCGTCGGCGCCATGGTGGTCGGCCCCGAGTTCGGCCCGCTCGCCGCGTTCGCGGTCGGCGTCGTCCGCCGGGATCGGGCGCTGGTGCGGCGCTCGGCGCTGGCGCTGCTGGCCGGCTTCCCGCTGGCGATGGCGATCACGCTGGCGGCGACGCTGTGCTGGGAGCAGTTCGGCTGGATCACGCTGACCGGGTTCGAGGCGGCGCAGAATGTCGACTTCATCTACCGGGTCGGGCCGTTCTCGCTGGTGGTCGCGGTGCTCGCGGGCGCGGCCGGGATGCTGGCGCTCTGCACCGCGAAGTCGGCGGCGCTGGTCGGCGTCTTCATCTCGGTGACGACGGTGCCCGCGGCCGGGTTCGCGGTGGTCGCGAGCACGATCGGCGAGTGGCACGCGGCGCTCATGTCGATCGGGCAGCTGGCGCTCAACCTGGCCGGGATCGTGGTGGCCGGGGTCGCGGTGCTCTACCTGGGGCCGCAGGAGGGCGATGCGCGCTGGCGGCTGTCCCGGCTGCTGCGCGGAGGCTGACTCAGGGCCGGTAGATGTCCGGGATGCCGTCGTTGTCGTCGTCGCGCTGCTCGCGTTCGGCGATCCGCCGGTAGGCACGATTGCGGGCGGTCAGCACGAGGGCGGCCAGGATCGCCGCGGTGACGGTGCCGAGGAAGACCCCGATGCTGGCGTGGTCGGTGGCGAGCGGGTCGTCGTAGGCGAGGTCGGCGATGAGCAGCGAGACGGTGAAGCCGATGCCTGCCAGCAGCCCGACGCCGAGCACGTCCACCCAGGCGAGGTCGTCGTCGAGGCGGGAGCGGGTGAAGGTGGCGAGCAGGTAGCTGGTCAGGACGATGCCGGCCACCTTGCCGAGCACCAGCCCGGCGACCACCCCGATGGTGATCGGGTCGCGCAGCGCAGCGCCGAGGGCGCTCGCGCCGCCCAGGTGCACGCCCGCGGCGAAGAACGCGAAGACCGGGACGGCGAAGCCGGCCGAGAGCGGGCGGATGCGGTGCTCGAGCCGCTCGGCCGGGCCGGGGCCGTCGGAGTTCCCGGCGAGCACCGGCACCGCCAGTCCGAGCAGCACCCCGGCCACCGTGGCATGCACGCCGGACTGGTGCACCAGCCACCAGGTGAGCACGGCGGGCACCGGAAGCAGCCATCCCGGCAGGCGCCGCCGGACCGCGACGAGGAACACCGCCAGCGGAACCGCGGCGGCGGCGAGGTAGCCGAGCCGCAGGTCGTCGGTGTAGAAGACGGCGATCACGGTGACGGCGAGCAGGTCGTCGACCACCGCGAGGGTGAGCAGGAAGGTGCGCAGGGCGGCGGGCAGGTGGGCGCCGAGCAGGGCGAGCACCGCGAGCGCGAAGGCGATGTCGGTGGCGGTCGGCACCGCCCAGCCGGCGAGCGCGTCGCCGCCGGTGCGGGCGGTGACCGCGACGAAGATCAGCGCGGGCGCGATCATCCCGCCGACCGCGGCGAGGATGGGCAGCGCCGCCCGGCGCGGATCGCGCAGGTCACCGGCGACGAACTCGCGCTTCAGTTCGAGGCCGACCACGAAGAAGAAGATCGCGAGCAGGCCGTCGGCGGCCCAGGCGTGCAGGGGCAGGTGGAGGTGCAGTGCCGCCGGGCCGACCTGGAGGTCGCGCAGCGCTTCGTACCCGTGCCACCACGGGCTGTTCGCCCAGACCAGGCCGACGAGCGCGGCCCCGATCAGCAGCAGTCCGCCCGCGGTCTCGGTGCGCAGGATCGCGGTCAGCCGTTGCGCTTCGGCCCAGGAGCCGGGGCGGAGCAGGCGCGGCATGACGGGTCCCTTCGACGGAGAACCCGGCCCGTAGCCAGGGCCGGGTGCCGACCAGACTTCCCGGCACACCGGTCGCTACTCTGCCCGACCGGCCCGTCGCGGGCAAACGCCGCCGGTCAGAGTTCGGTCGCGGGGCCCTTGGAGAGCGCGCGGCCGAGCGCGAGGGCGGCGGTGCGGACGGCGGGGGCGAGCAGTTCGGGCGCGAAAACGGCGGTCGGCACCGAGACCGACAGCGCGGCGATCGGGCTCCCGGCCTGCAGCACCGGCGCGGCGACGCAGCAGCAGCCGAGCGCGGACTCCTCGCGCTCGACGGCGACGCCGGTGCGCCGGACCGCCTCCAGCTCCCTGGCCAGCCGCGCCGGGTCGGTGATCGAGTTGCCGGTGTAGCTGCGCGCGGGCGCGGCCAGCGCGGCGGCCCGCACCTCCGGCCGCTCCGGCGCCAGCAGCGCCTTGCCGACGGCGGTGCAGGTGAGCGGGAGCCTGCCGCCGATCTGCGAGGGCAGCGGCAGCGCGGCGTGGCCGTGGATCTTCTCCACGTACACCGCGTCCAGCCCGTCCCGGATCGCCAGGTGCACGGTCTGCCCGGTCACCGCGTAGAGATCCTGCATGAACGGCAACGCCGCCGAGCGCAGCCGGTACTTGAGCCCGACCCGCTCGCCCAGCTCGAACAGCCCGAGCCCGAGTTCGAAGCCGCCGCCGGTGCGGGCCAGCCAGCCCAGCTCGACCAGCCCGGTCAGCACCCGGTGCGTGGTCGAGCGGGGCAGCCCGGTGCGCGCCGCCACCTCGGCGAGGGTGAGCGCGGTGCCGCCGGGGAAGGCGTCGAGCACCAGCGCCGAGCGCTGCAGCAGCGACAGGTTGTCCCGTTTCATGGGACAGATCCTATTCACGGCCGTGCGGCGGGCCTACCGTACGAACCATGACAACGGTGCAACCCCAGACGATCGAGGCGGCGGCCGCACGGCTCGCCGCCGCCGCGGCGACCGGCATTCCCTGCGCCCCCATCCGCGATCTGATCGCCTCGGACGACCTGGCCTCGGCCTACGCCATCCAGCAGCGCAACCTCGCGGCGCTGCTCGCGGGCGGCCGCACCGTCATCGGTCGCAAGATCGGGCTGACCTCGCCCGCGGTGCAGCGCCAGCTCGGCGTCGAGCAGCCCGACTTCGGGGTGCTGCTCGACGACTTCGACTGCTCCGGCGATGCCGAGGTGGACTTCGGCAGGCTGCTGCAGCCGCGGATCGAGGCCGAGATCGGCTTCACCCTCGCCGCCGACATCACCGGCCCGATCACCGCCGCCGAGGCCCCCGGCTACGTCCGGACGGTGCACGCCGCGCTGGAGATCGTGGACAGCCGGGTCGCGAACTGGGACATCCAGTTCGCCGACACCGTCGCCGACAACGCCTCCTCCGGGCTCTACGTGCTCGGCGACTCGCTGCCGATCGCCGACGCCCCCGCCCTGGAGCAGGTCACCATGGTGCTGACCACCGGCGGCGAGCAGATCTCCGCCGGCCGCGGCACCGACTGCCTCGGCAGTCCGTGGGCGGCGCTGGCCTGGCTGGCGAACACCGCCCGCGAGTTCGGCTCCCCGCTGCGCGCGGGCGAGATCGTGCTCTCCGGCGCGCTCGGCCCGCTGGCGCCGGTCGCGCCGGGCGCCGCCTACCGGGCCGAGCTCTCCGGAATCGGCAGCGTCACCGCCATTTTCAGCACTCCCGAAAGCAGGAAAGCATGAGCCGGATCAAAGCCGCGGTCATCGGGTCGGGCAATATCGGCACCGACCTGATGATCAAGCTGCTCCGCGTCGCCGAGCACGTCGAGATCGCCGTGCTGGTCGGCATCGACCCCGAATCCGACGGCCTCGCCCGCGCCCGCAGGCTCGGCGTCGCCACCGTCGACAGCGGGGTGCGGGGGTTGATCGAGCACCCGCTCTTCGACGAGATCCAGATCGTCTTCGACTCCACCTCGGCCAAGGCGCACCTGGCCAATGTCGAGGCGCTGCGCCCCTACGGCAAGCGGATCATCGACCTGACCCCGGCCGCGGTCGGCCCGTTCGTGGTGCCGACGGTGAACCTGGACGAGCACATCGATGCCCCGATCGTGAACATGGTGACCTGCGGCGGGCAGGCCACCATCCCGATCGTGGCCGCCGTCGCCGCGGTGACCGAGGTGCACTACGCCGAGATCGTCGCCTCCATCGCCTCGAAGTCGGCCGGGCCGGGCACCCGCGCCAATATCGACGAGTTCACCGAGACCACCTCGGAGGCGATCGTGAAGGTCGGTGGCGCCGCGCACGGCAAGGCGATCATCGTGCTCAACCCGGCCGAGCCGCCGCTGATCATGCGCGACACCGTGCTCACCCTGGTCACCGACCCCGACCAGGAGGCGATCCGGGAGTCGGTGCGGAACACCGTCGCCGCCGTCGCGAAGTACGTCCCCGGGTACCGGCTCAAGCAGGAGGTGCAGTTCACCCGGTTGGACGACGCCGAGCCGGTCACCACGCTGACCGGCGGCGTCGACCGGGGGCCCGGCCTGTGGAAGGTCGCGGTCTTCCTCGAGGTCGAGGGCGCCGCGCACTACCTGCCCGCCTATGCGGGCAACCTCGACATCATGACCTCCGCCGCCCTGCAGGTCGCGGAGCAGATCGCCGACACCCTGCTTTCGGAGGCAGTCCGATGACCGAGACCACCCGCCCCAGCGCCGTCGACGGCGCCGCGCTCTACATCCAGGACGTCACGCTGCGCGACGGCATGCACGCCATGCGGCACCGGATCACCCCGGAGAACGTCGGCCGGGTCGCCGCCGCGCTGGACGCCGCCGGCGTCGACGCCATCGAGGTCACCCACGGCGACGGCCTGGCCGGGCACAGCCTCACCTACGGCCCGGGCAGCAATACCGACTGGGAGTGGATCGAGGCCGCCGCCGCGGTGGTGCACCGGGCGAAGCTGACCACCCTGCTGCTGCCCGGCGTCGGCACGGTCGCCGAGCTGAAGCGCGCCTTCGCCATGGGCGTCACCTCGGTGCGGGTGGCGACGCACTGCACCGAGGCCGACGTCTCCGCCCAGCACATCGGCACCGCCCGCGAGCTCGGCATGGACGTCAGCGGCTTCCTGATGATGTCGCACCTGGCCGAGCCCGCCGCGCTGGCGCAGCAGGCCAAGCTCATGGAGTCCTACGGCGCGCACTGCGTCTACGTCACCGACTCCGGCGGGCGGCTCACCATGAACGGGGTCCGCGACCGGGTGCGCGCCTACCGCGACATCCTGGATCCGGGCACCCAGATCGGCATCCACGCGCACCAGAACCTCTCGCTCTCGGTGGCGAACTCGGTGGTCGCGGTCGAGGAGGGCGTCATCCGGGTGGACGCCTCGCTGGCCGGGCACGGCGCCGGCGCGGGCAACTGCCCGATCGAGCCCTTCGTCGCGGTCGCCGACCACTCCGGCTGGAAGCACGGCTGCGACCTGTTCGCGCTGCAGGACGCCGCCGACGACATCGTGCGCCCGCTGCAGGACCGCCCGGTCCAGGTCGACCGGGAGACCCTGACGCTCGGCTACGCCGGGGTCTACTCCAGCTTCCTGCGGCACGCCGAGGCCGCCGCCAAGCAGTACGGCCTCGACACCAGGCAGATCCTGCTCGCCGTCGGTGAGCGCCGCCTGGTCGGCGGCCAGGAGGACCTGATCACCGATATCGCGCTCGATCTGCTGGCGGCGCAGCGCAGCGGGTGACCCTCGGGTCGATTGCTAATGATAATCGTTGTCGATAGTGTGAGCGGGCTCGTACCGCTCGATCGATGAGGATGAATCATGTTGCGAAGGACCTTTGCCGCTCCCGCGCTGGCGCTCGCCGCGCTCGGCGCGCTGCCCGGCACGGCGCACGCCGCGCCCGCGCCGGGCGGCGAGGCCGTCACGTTCGAGGCCCGTGCCACCGAGACCGCCTCGATCATCGAGATCGGCTCGGGCGCACTGGAGGTGGCGGACGGCGTCCTGCGGATCGTCTCGCCGGAGGGCGCCACGCTGGCCGGTGCGCCGCTCACTTTCCGGCTGGACGACTTCGAATTCCCGATCGCCGCCGAGATCTCCGGCCGGACCGCGGTGCTCACGCCGCGGCTCGAGCCGGAGCGCGCGGTGTACAAGCCGGTCGCGCTGCCGTACGAGGACAAGGCGCCCTGGAAGACCGAGTACGACCGGGAACAGGCGGCGTGGTCGCGGATGACGAGCACCATCAGCATGGGCGCCACCATCGGCACCCTGGTCGGCGGGCTCACCGGCGCCGCGGCGGGCTGCGTGCTCGGCGGGATCGCCGGGGCGACGGTCGCCTCGGCGACCATCGTCGGGCTCTTCGGGCCGTTCGTCCCCGCGGCCGCGATCGGCTGCATCGGCGGGGTGCTCGCGATCGGCGCGCTCGGCACGGTCGCCGGGCAGATCCTGGTGACCGCGCCCGCCGCCATCGGGGCGGCGATCCAGTACTTCAGCACGATCAACGCGCCGTACCCCGCGAAGTAGCGGGGCGGGGCCGGCCCCGTGCGGGCCGGCCCCGGTCAGCGGAGCGGTGCGTGCCTGGATGCGCCGAGAACCGCTGCCGCGGGGCCGTGTTCGACCAGGCGGCCGTCGTGCAGGACCGCGACGGTGTCGGCGACGCGGGCGAGCACGGCGAGGTCGTGCGCGATCACCACGCGGGTGGTGTCCAGCCCCGCCAGCAGGTCGAGGATCGCGGCCCTGGTGACGGTGTCCAGGGCGGTGGTGATCTCGTCCGCGATCAGGAGCCGGGGGCGGGCAAGGAGCGCGCGGGCCAGAGCGGCGCGCTGCAGTTCGCCGCCGGAGAGGTGGGCCGGGCGGCGGGCGGTCGCCGGTGCGGGTAGTCCGAGGCGCTCGAGCAGTTCCGCGGCGGCCGTGCGGGCCTGCGCGGTATCGAGGCCGCGCAGGCGGATCGCGGTTCTGGCGATCTGCTCCAGGATCGGGCGGTGCCGGTCGAAGGAGCCCGCCGCGTCCTGGAAGACGTACTGCACGTCGGCGATTCCGGGGCGGCCGCGGGCTTCGATGGTGCGCGGGAGCCGGATGCCGTCCAGGCGGATCGCGCCGGTGGCCGGTGCGTGCAGCCCGGCCAGGCAGCGGGCCAGGGTGGTCTTGCCGCTGCCGGAACGGCCGACGATGCCGAGGCAGCTGCCCGGCTCGACGGTGAGGGTGATGCCGGTCAGCACGGTGTCGCGGTGGTGCAGGGCGGCGAGGCCGCTGACCTCCAGACGGGCGCCGCCGACGGGGCCGTCCGCCCGTGCGGCCGGGGCGGCGACGGCACCTTCGCGCCGGATCCCCGCACGGGGTGCGCGGACGTCCCGGCGCGGGTGCGGTCTGCCCTGCGCCGCCACCAGGGCGCGGGTGTACTCCGCCGCCGGTGCGGTGAAGACCGCGGCCACCGTGCCCTCCTCGACCACCCGGCCCCGATCCAGCACGATCACCCGGTCGGCCAGCGCCCGCACCACGTCCAGGTCGTGGCAGAGGACGAGGACGGCGATTCCGGCGGCGCGCAGTGCGCGCAGCTCGTCCACGACGGCCGCCCTGGTCACCGGGTCCTGACCGGTGGTCGGCTCGTCGGCGACCACCAGCACCGGATCGCCGAGCAGTGCCTGGGCGATCAGCAGTCGCTGCTGCTGCCCGCCGGAGAGCTGGTGCGGGAAGCGGCGCAGGAAGCGGCGGTCGTCCGGAAGGTGTGCGCGGTGCAGCGCGCTCCCCGGATCGGCGTTGCCGTGGTGCCTCGCGAGTTCGCGCAGCGCGGAGCCGATGCGGCGCACCGGGTCGAGCGCGGCCGCCGGATGCTGCGGGACGAAGGCGGCCCGGCCCGCGACCCGCGCCGAACCGCGCACCTCGGCGCCGGGCGGGAACTCGCCGAAGAGGGCGAGCGCGGTCGTGGTCTTGCCGCTGCCGGAGCCGCCGACCAGCGCGACGATCTCGCCCGCGCCGACCCGCAGGTCGACCGCATCGAGCAGGGTCCGATCACCGGCCGTGACCGAGAGGGCGGCGATCTCGGCGACCGGGTTCATCGGCCCCGCCGATCCGTCGCGTTGTCGAAGACGAGATTGAGGCCGACGGTGAGCGAGACGATGAGCAGGGCGGGCACGACGACTCCCCAGGGTCGCAGGAACAGGCCGGCCCGGTTGCGGTCGACCATGACGGCCCAGTCGGCGGCGTCCGGGGCGACGCCGATGCCGAGGAACGAGGCCGAGGCCACGAGGTAGAGCGCCGCGGTGAGCCGGATGCCGAGATCGGCGGCCAGGGTGCGCAGCAGGGACCGGCCGACGTAGCGGACGGCGATGTACACCCGGCTCTCGCCCTGCAGCCGGAGCGCCTCGGCCGCGGGCCGGCCCGCGACCTCGAGCGCGGCGGCGCGCACCACCCGCACCACGTCGGGCAGGTTCACCAGCGCGACCGCGGCGATCACGATGCCGGTTCCGGCGCGGGCGATCCCGGCGACCAGGATGAGCAGGAGCAGCGAGGGCACCGCGAGCAGCAGGTCGAGCGGGCGCATGAGCGCCTCGTCCACCAGGCGGCGCCGGGTGGTGGCGGCCGCGAGCGCCACCGGGATGCCGGCGAGGTAGGAGAGCGCGGTGGCGGCGAGCGCGATCAGCACCACGCTGCGCCCGCCGAGCAGCACCTGGTGCCAGACGTCGCGGCCGACGAAATCGGTGCCGAGCGGGTTCCCCGCGCCGCCCGCGAACGGAATACCGCGGGTGAGCTCGTCCGGCACGAACCAGGGGCCGGCCAGCGCCAGCAGCAGTGGCACGCCGAGCAGCGCGACCCCGACGCCGTAGCGCGCGAGGCGCCGGGATCGCGCGGCGAATTCGCGATCCGCGCTCACCGGAGCCCCGCCGTCCGGGGCGCCAGCCGGAAGGCGGCCACGTCGGCGACCAGGTTGACCAGCACCGTCGTGGTCGCGAAGAGCACGGCGAGCCCCTGTACGACCGGCAGGTCACGCGCCGCGACCGCGTCGACCAGCGCGGTCCCGAGCCCGGGGATCACGAAGACCGCCTCCACCACGATCACACCGCCGAGCAGCCAGTCGACCGTGCGCGCGAGCTGCTGCACGGCGGGCGCCACCGCGTTCGGAAGCGCGTGCAGGTAGCGGATCCGCCACCGGGGCAACCCGATCCGCACCAGCTGCCGGACGTACCCCGACTCCAGCGCCTCGATCGTCCCGGCGCGCACCAGCCGCGCCACCGAGCAGATCGGCCGCGCGGCCAGCACCAGCAGCGGCAGCACCAGGACGGCCGGCTCGGCGAACGGGTCGATCCCGACGGCGGTCGGCGGCAACCACCCGAGCCCGACCCCGAACACCGCGACCAGCAGCAGCGCCAGCGCGAACTCGGGCACCGCGTGCAGCCCGATGCTCACCCCGCTCACCACCCGGTCGGTGACCCCGCCCTCCCGGCTGCCGGCGAGCACCCCGAGCCACACCGCCAGCGGGACGAGCACCGCAAGGGTGAGCCCGGCGAGCAGCAGCGTCGGCGGCACCGCGGCCGCGAGGAACGCGCGCACCGGCCGGTCGGCGGCGAGCGAGGTGCCGAGGTCGCCGCGGGGCAGCCCGGCCAGCCAGTCCAGGTACCGCTCCGGCGCGGGCCGGTCCAGCCCCATGGCGGCGCGGATGCGCGCGATCCGCTCCGGATCCGGGTTGTCCCCGGCGAGCGTCACCGCCGCATCCCCCGGCAACGCCTCAACCAGCAGGAACACCAGGGTGACGACGGCGAGCACCTGCGCCGCGCCGAGCGCGAGCCGCCGCGCCACGTACCGGCCGAGGCTCACGCCATCCAGACCTTGTCGAAGCGCGCCCAGTCCAGCGTGTTGGCAGGCGCAGACGCCACGCCGGAGACCGAGCGCGCGGTGCCGACGATGCTCTCCCCGAACCCCCACCACAGGTAGCCGCCGTCGCTGTGCAGCAGCCGCTGCATCCGCGCGTACACCTCGGTGCGGGCGGCCGGGTCGGCGGTGGCGACGGCGGTGTCGTAGAGCGCGTCGAACTCCGGCCGGTTCCACTTGGTCACATTGTTGCTCGCGCCGCCGAGCAGCCGCTGCGCGATGTGCGTCTCGATCGGCATGGTGCCGGAGCGGAAACTGGTGAGCGCCCCGGTGTTCAGGGTGTCGGCCCAGTAGGTGTCCTTGTTGCCCTGCACCACGTTCAGCGTGAGCCCGGCCGCGCGGGCCTGGTCGGCGAGCACCGTGGCCGCCTCCACCATGCCCGCGGAGGCGGTGGAGGTGAGCAGGTCGATCCGCGCGCCATCGGCCCCGGCCGCCCTGACCAGCGCCCGCGCCCGGTCGAGGTCGACGGTGCGCTGCGGGATGGCGTCGTCGTAGTACTGGTAGCCGCGGCCGAACAGGTCGTTGCCCACCTGCCCGGCGCCGGAGAGCACGCTGTCCACCAGCTGCTGCCGGTCGGTGAGCAGGAAGAGCGCCTCGCGCAGCTCGCGGCGGTCGAACGGCGGCCGGTCCAGCTTCATGGCGAAGCCGTGCGCCAGGCTGTTCGCCGAGCGCACCACGGCGACCCGGCCGCCGGCCTCGTGGCTGCGCGCGGTGGTGGCGGAGAGGTCGTGCGCGTACTCGACCTGGCCGCCGAGCAACGCGTTGATCCGCGCGGACTCCTCGTTGGCGAGCAGGAACTCCAGCTCGTCCAGGTGCGGGGCGCCGTCCCAGTGGTCGGCGAAGCGGGCGAGCAGGGTGCTGCGGCCCGGTTCGAAGGTGCGGAAGGCGAACGGGCCGGTGCCGTTCGGGCGGTCGAAGTCGGTGTGGCCCTCGGGCACGATGTACGCGCCGAAGGCGGCGAGCACGTTGGGGAACTCGACGAACGGGCGGCGTAGCGCGAACTCCACCGTGCGGTCGTCCACCGCGCGGCTGGCGGCCAGGTCGATGACCGCGAGGCTGGAGCGGGCGCGCAGCGCCTGCGCGGGGTCGAGGATGCGGGCGTAGCTGGCCAGCACGTCGGCCGCGCGCAGCGGACGGCCGTCGTGGAACACCGCCTGCCGCAGTGTGATCCGCCAGCGGGTGAGCGAGGGGTCCGGCTCCCAGCGCTCGGCCAGCCGCGGCCGCGGGGCGACGTCGGAGCCGAGGTCGGCGAGCTTGTCGTAGAGCGCCTTCGCCCGCGCGGCCTCGACGAACAGGTTCGCCCGGTGCGGGTCGAGCACCTCGCGGGCCCCGCCGCCGGCGAAGACCGCGCGCAGCCTGCCGCCCGCGCGCGGCGCGGCGGCGGGTTCGGGGCCGGTGCCGCAGGCGGCGGCGAGCGCGACGGCGCCCGTTCCCGCGGCGATTCCGAGGAACCGGCGCCGGTCGAGGGTGGGGTGCTGCATCAGGCTTCTCCTTCGGGGGCGGCCGCCCGGAGCCGGGCGACCAGGTGCAGCCGATCGCCGGAGGCGGCGTCGGCGGACGGCGCCGCGCCGGGTTCCCACACCGGGTCGGTGCGGGGGCCGGGGCCGTCGAAGAGGGCGAGGACGTCGAATCCGGCGACGTCGAGGAAGTACCGCAGCTCCTGCGGGAAGAGGAGGCGCCAGGCCGACTCCTGGTGCAGGGCGGTGCCGTCCGGGAGGGCCCAGATCCGGCTGCGGCGCAGGAGTTGTGCGGTGTGGTCGATGCGCAGGGTCGTGTGCGAGTGGTAGGTATTGCCGTCCCAGGTGAGCGCGCGGGTGCCAGGGGTGTCGAGCAGTTCGGTGCTCCCGAGGAAGAAGGCGCCGTTGCGCATCTCGGCGATCAGCAGCCCGCCCGGGGTCAGGTGCCGGGCGCAGTGCCGCAGGAAACCGGCGAGTTCGGCGTTGGTGTGGCAGTAGAGCAGGGCGCTGTCCAGGCAGGTGATGATGGCGAACCGGGTGTCGAGTTCGAATTCGCGCAGGTCGCCGTGGACGAAAGTGGCCGCGGGGTGTGCCTTCCCGGCGTGCTCGAGCATGGCGACGGAGGAGTCGAGCCCGGTCACCGCGTAGCCGATCCCGGCCAGGTATCCGGCGTCCCGCCCGGTCCCGCAGCCGAGGTCGAGCAGCGTGCGCCCGCCCCCGAACCGTCGCCCGATCTCGTCGACCCACCCGGCCGCCAGGTGACCGGGATCCGGGAACTGCGCCTGGTACAGCTCGGGATTGTCGGTGAGGAAGTTGCGTGCGTCCGCGCTGCCCGGCGTGCGGGGGAGTACTCCGCCACCGCGATCCGCTCCTTCCGGCGCGCCGGCATCGCCGCGCTCCGGACCGGGCAGGCTCATGCCGTGACCTCCGCGCGCGGCAGCGCACCGAACCGGTGCAGCAGCAGCACCGCGGCGGCGCAGCCGAAGCCGATCCCGGCGCAGACCAGCGCCGCGATCCACCCCGTCGGCCTGCCCCCGAGTTCGCCGAGCGCACCGACGGCGGCGGTGCTCACCGCCGCCACCACCCCGGACACCAGGTAGAACATGCCGAAGTAGGTGCCGGTGTCGCTCTCGGTGGTGAAGGCCGGAATGAGCTCGTACACGAACGGCTGCGCGATCATGATCCCCACGGCCAGGAACACCGTCGTCACCAGCACCGGAATCAGCGCGAGCGGCGGCGACAGCCCCAGCAGCGGCGCCGCGCCGAGCAGCGCGAACCCCGCCCCCATGACGGCCATCCCGAGCGCGAGCGCGGGCCCCCGCTCGGGGCGGGCGCCGAGCCGCCTGGTGATCGGCACCTGCCCGGCGAGGGTCACCGCCGTGGAGACCGCGAACAGCGCCGCCACCGCGCTCGCCCACCCGGTCGCGCGCTGCGCCGCCACCGCGAGCACCAGGTACAGCTGGTTCTGCAGCGCGAACATCCCGCTCAGCGCCAGCGTGAAGGCGAGGAAGCGGCGGTCGCGCAGGCAGGCCGACCACTGCGCGGGCACCGAGCGCTGCTGCGGCGGCACCGCGCGCCCCGGCAGCACCGCGGCCTGCGCCAGCGTGAGCAGCGCGAAGATGCCCGCCGCGACCAGCGCCGACACCCGGAAGTCGACGAAGACGAGCACCGCCCCGAGCGCGGGCCCGGCCAGCGCCCCGGCCTGCGCGAACACGTTGAACAGCGCGAATGCCTCGGCGCGGCGGTCGGTGGCGACCGCGATGTAGGCGCGCACCGCCGGATTGAACAGCGCGCCCGCCAGCCCGCTGAGCACCGCAGCCGCCAGCAGCACCGGCACCGACTCGCCGAGCGCGAAGAGCCCGAACCCGACGGTCCGCAGCCCGCACCCGGCGATGATCACGCCGCGTGCGCCGAGCCGGTCGGCCGCGGTGCCGCCGAGCAGGAAGAGCCCCTGCTGGGCCAGGTTGCGCACGCCGAGGATCACCCCGACCACAGCGAGGGAGAGCCCGATGTCGTCGGTCAGGTAGGTCGCCAGGTACGGGATCAGCAGGTAGAAGCCGAGATTCACGCCGAACTGGTTGATCAGCAGCAGCCGGACCGCGAGCGGGAAGGTGCGGAACGAGGTCAGGGTTCCGCTCACGGGGCTGCCCGCCGCACGCCGAGGCCGGGGGTGTTCGCCGGGCGCAGCAGGCCGTCGTGGCCGCCGATGCCGGTCCACGGGTCGTGCGCGAGCAGCAGGTGGCCGTCCAGGTCGACCCAGCGGGCGTGCGGGGTCAGGTGCACGGCGGGGGCGATGCCGAGCGAACTGGCGACCAGGCAGCCGAGCATGATCTCCAGCCCGGCGTGGCGCGCCGCGGCGATCATGGCGCGGGCGGGGTCGAGGCCGCCGCACTCGGCGAGCTTCACGTTCACCCCGGCGACCGCGCCCGCCAGGCCGCGCACGTCGGCGACGGTGGCGGCGTCCTCGTCGGCGATCACCGGGACCTGGCTGCGCTCGCTCACCCAGGCGAGGGTCTCCGGTGCGCCCGGCGCGACCGGCTGCTCCACGGCGGCGAGCCACGGGAGGTGGTTCAGGACCCGGACCGCGCGGTCGGCGCTCCAGGCGCCATTGGCGTCGGCGATGACGGTGGCGTCCGGCGCGGCGGCGCGCACCGCCGCGAGCCGCTCGATATCGGCCGCGTCCCCGGCCTTGACCTTCAGCACCCGGAATCCGCTCGCCCGCAACCGTCTCGCCTGCCCGGCGGCGTCCCGCGGGTCGCCGATCCCGATCGTGCGCGCGGTCGCGACCGGGGCGAGGGTGTTCGCCGGTCGCCCGGCCGCGCCTGGCGTACCCGCGGTGCTCCGGGGCAGGGCGTACACCGGACACCCCGCCCGAACCCCGAGGAGATCGTGCGCGGCGGCATCGAGCGCGGCCCTGACCCCGGCGGGCGGGGGAGCGGTGGCCAGCACCGCCAGCACCTGCTCCCCGTCCGCGGCCGCGGTCAGCGCGGGCCGGGAATCCTCCAGTGCCCGCGCGATCCCGGCGACATCCAGCCCCAGCCGCACGCTGGTGACCACCTCCCCGTGCCCCCGCACCCCATCGGCATCGGTGAGGGACACCTCCACCGCCTCCCGCGCCCCCATGCTCCCGCGCGCGATCCGCAGCGGCGTGGCGAGCGCGAGCGCGGTCACCCGCCACGAAACCCTCACGCGGGCACCCGCTTCGCGGCCAGCGGGTCGACGACGGTCCGGCACCGGGTCCAGCCGGAGACGGCGACGCAGCCGGGATCGGCCACCTCGACCGGATACGGCCTGCGCGGCGCGAAAAGCCCAGCGCCGGCGCAGAACTCGTCGTCGAAGATGGTCCCGAGGTACCGGTGCGGCCCGTCCGGGAAGACCGCGACCACCGACACCGGATCGTCCACCCGGGCCAGCCAGGCCGCCACGGCGGCGACCGCGCCGGTACTCCAGCCGCCGGTGACGAAGCTGTGCCTGGCCAGCCTGCGGCAGGCGTCCACCGCCTCGGCCGGGCCGAGCCAGTGCACCTCGTCGAAGGCGTCGTAGGCGACATTGCGCGGGTGGATGCTGCTGCCGAGCCCGCGCATGAGCCGCGGCCGGTCCGGCCGCCCGAAGAGCGTCGAGCCCACCGAATCCACCCCGACCAGCCGGATCCCGGGCCGGTGTCGGCGCAGCTCACGCACCACCCCCGCGCTGTGCCCGCCGGTGCCGACGCTGCACACCAGTACGTCGATGTCGTCCAGTTCGGCGAGCAGCTCCCCGGCGAGCGCCGCGTACCCGGCCGGGTTGTCCGGGTTGTCGTACTGCGCCGGGTACCAGGCGCCGGGCAGCGTGGCGAGGACGCTGTGCACCCGTTCCAGCCTGGCCCGCTGCCAGCCGCCTGCCGGGTGCGGTGCGGTGACGATCTCCAGCCGGGCGCCGTGCGCGGTGAGCAGGGCCCGCATGGCGGGCTCCAGCTCGTCGTCGACCACGAGCACCACCGGATGGCCGAGCAGCTGCCCGGCGTACAGCAGCCCCAGACCCATGGTGCCGCTGGTCGATTCCACGACCGGCGCGCCGGGCCGCAGCTCGCCGCGGGCCCTGGCCGCGGTGAGCATGGAGACGGCGGCGCGCGCCTTCATCCCGCCCGGCCGCAGGTACTCGAGTTTGGCCCAGAAACCGCGGTGCTCGTGCGGCAGCGGAGTGGTGATCCGGGCGAGCGGGGTAGCGCCGAGCAGGTCGCGCAGCGTGGGGTTGGCCACCGGGGCCTCGGGCAGGGGTGCGCTCACGCTGTGCGCGGGCCCTGCGTGGTCGCGATCGGCCATCGTGCCCGGTTCGCTCACGCCGCCTCCCCCTGCCGATAGCGGTGCAGCACGCTGGGCCCGCCGTCCAGCCAGAAGAACGGGTACGGCTCCGCGGAGAGCGCGGTCACCCCGGCGCCGACGAAGCAGCGCAGCACCGCGGCCCCGGTCTGCGCGAACACCACCAGCGGCAGCCCGCGCGCGGCGGCCGACCGGCGCAGCGGCTCGAGGGTGCCGTTGGCCAGCGTCATCCCGGAGACCAGCAGGGCGTCGCAGCCGGGCAGCGCCGCCTCGGCGTCGGTGCCGATGGGCTCGCCCCACTCGGTGTGCCCGCCGATGTGGTCGCACGCCAGGTACCCGATGCCCCGCGCGCGCAGCCCGCGCAGCAGCGAATTCACCACGCCGACGACGAGAACCCTCCGCACCCCGGCGCCGAGCAGCTCGACCACCGCCGCCGCCCGCGCCTCGGACTTGGCCCGCGAATCCCCGCCCGGCACCGTCACCGGCTCCCCGGCGTGCGGCCAGGCCGCTGCGAGCACGGCATCCAGCGCGGCCACCCGCACCGGAAGCAGCGGATGCTCGAACAGCGCCCCCGCCTGCCTGCCCACGCAGGCGTGCACGGCATCGTCGGTGACGCTGCCCGGCGCCACCGCCGCGGAGCCGACCGCCGCGCCGACCCGCAGGCTGAGCACGTGGTTCCGGTACCCGGTGCGCCGCCCCGCGTGCTTGGCGCCCTGGTGCGTGGTGAAGGCGACGGTCACCGGCGCGGCGGCGGCCGCCGGCGCCGCCGCGCGCACCCGAGCGGCGAGTTCGGTGAGATCGGTGACGCGACAGAGGCTCTCCGGGATCACGGCGCCACCGCCCCGGCCGGCTCCGCGTACCGCAACTCCAGCCGGTCCAGCAGCTCCTCGGCCCGCCGCCGCGCCCCCGCACCCGCCCCGTCCACCACCATGAGGTGCCCGAGGTAGGCGTTGTTGCTCGTCGGTTCGCCCGCGACGGTCCCCGGCTCCGGCAGCACCGCCTCGACCACGTCCGGGAGCGCGCCCAGCTCGGCGGCCGCGCCGCCGCCGCGCAGCCGGACCGCGCCGAGCCGCCCCGCCCGCGGCGGCACGATGAGCCCGATCGCGGCGCTCGCGGCGCCGGTGTCCACCGGTTCGAGCTCCGGCTCCTCGCCGAGCGCGAGCCGGGCGTGCGCCATGGGCAGGTCGATCCCGGTGACCCGGCGGACCAGCTCGGTGATCCGGTTCCCCGCCGGCCGCGGATTCACCTCGACCAGGCGCGGCCCGGCGGGCGTCAACCTGACCTCGGTGTGCGCGACCCCGAGCCGCAGCCCGAGCGCCGTCACCGCGGCGACCGCGAGCTCGGCGGCGGCGGCCAGCTCCGGCTCCGGCAGCGCGGCCGGGAACATGTGCCCGGACTCCACGAAGAACGGCGCGCCGGTCAGGCTCTTGTCGGTCACCCCGATCACCGCCGTGCCCGCGCCGGAGGTCACCGTCTCCACGCTCACCTCCGGCCCGGTCAGCAGCTCCTCCAGCAGGACCGCCCGCACCCGGGGCTGCTGTCTGGCATTGCCCGCCGCGGCGGTGGCGGCGGCGTGCGCGGCGCGCAGCTCGGCCTCGGTGGCGACCAGGCGCACGAACATCCCGGCGCACAGATCCACCGGTTTGAGCACCAGCGGGTACCCGAGCTCCGCCGCGGCCGCCGCCGTCTCCGGCCAGCCGGTGGTGACGGCGAAGCGCGGGCCGGGCACGCCCGCCGCGGCGAGCGCCGCGCGCGCGAGATCCTTGCGGCAGGCGCGCGCGGTCGCCTCGGCCCCGGCGCCGGGCAGCCCGAGGTGCTCGGCGACCGCGGCCACCGCGGGCAGGTAGTAGTCGCAGGCGGAGACGACGCCGTCGAAGCCGAGCACCGCGTGCAGCGCGGCGACCCGGGCGGGGAGCGCGGCGAGGTCGTTGGTCTCGGCGGTGAGCAGGTTCTCCGCCGCGAGCAGCGGGTGCACGGCGTGCCCGGGCGGGGTCCTGCGCAGATAGTGGCCCAGATCGCGGGTCAGGAAGCTGAATCGGTGCCCCGACTCCCGGATCGCCCGCGGCAGCAGCGAACTCATCGCCCCCACCCAGCTCTCGATCACCAGCAGATGTCCCATGCCGACCGTCCTCCCGCAAGCCTTTGGCAAATGACAATCATTTTCATGAAGCGCACAATTTGTAGCACAGTCCGATTCCGAGCGCACCCGCGCGCCCCGGGAACCGGCAAGATCGGCTTCACGAATCCGGTAGCGGAACCCGCTGTTTCGCCGCCGATTCCGCCGATACCGTCGAACCATGACCGCAGCACGGCAACTCGGCACCGTCGGCCCCCTCGTCTCCGCGCTCGGGCTCGGCTTCATGAGCTTCCGCAGCTCCGCCGACGCGGGGGA
Organism: Nocardia sp. NPDC057227; assembly: GCF_042669725.1. NCBI lineage: Bacteria > Bacillati > Actinomycetota > Actinomycetes > Mycobacteriales > Nocardiaceae > Nocardia > Nocardia sp. NPDC057227. The sequence continues at coordinate 117,047 of NZ_JBHUXA010000019.1, forward strand.
GGAGCAGCGGTCGCGCGCCGTGGTGGACGCCGCGATCGACGCGGGCATCACCTTCTTCGACACCGCCGACGTCTACGGCCCCGAGTACAGCGAGCTGCTGCTCGGCCGGGCGATCGCCGGCCGCCGCGACGACCTGGTGATCGCCACCAAGTTCGGCAACGCCATCGACCGCGACACCAACCCGGACGCCCGCAGGCTGGACGGCCGCCCCGAGTACGTGCGCACCGCCGTCGAGGCGTCGCTGCGCCGGCTCGGCATCGACCACATCGACCTCTACTACCAGCACCGGGTCGACCCGCAGGTGCCGATCGAGGACACCGTCGGCGCGCTGGCCGAGCTGGTCGCCGCGGGCAAGATCCGGTACTACGGCCTCTCCGAGCCCGGCCCGCAGACCATCCGGCGCGCGCACGCCGTGCACCCGGTGACCGCGATCCAGAGCGAGTGGTCGCTCTTCACCCGCGACATCGAGCGCAGCACCGTGCCGATCGCCCGCGAACTCGGCATCGCGCTCGTGCCCTACTCGCCGCTCGGCCGCGGCTGGCTCACCGGCGCGGTGCGGTCCCGCACCGACGTCGGCGGGCGCCGCGCGCAGCACCCGCGCTTCGCCGACGAGGTCTTCGACACCAACCGGCGGCTGGCCGACGAGGTCACCGCGGTCGCCGCCGAGCTCGGCGCCCGCCCCGGCCAGGTCGGGCTGGCCTGGGTGCTCGCCCGGGGCGCCGACGTGGTGCCGATCCCGGGCACCAGGCACCCGGAGTTCGTCCGCGAGAACGCGGGCGCGCTCGGCATCGAGCTCACCCCGGACCACCTCGCCCGGTTGGCGAAGCTGGCCGAGCAGGTCGAGGGGCACCGCTCGATCCGCCCCGAGAACCTCGGCACCGAGGCCCCGCCCGCCGCCTGAGGCGCCGCGTGTCGGCGGCGCCCGCGGCGGCGTCAGCGACGCAGTCACTGTCAGTGCGCGGCATGCACCCCGGCCGAGGCAGCGGCAAGCGCTCGGGGAATTCACCGCCGGAGTGCGGCGCCTATTCTGCTCAGTGCGAGGGGAAGGCCCCTGCCCGGAGTGCGGTCGGCGGCGGTCAGCACCCGTTCGGCGAGCTGGACACTGTCCACCGGCCCGCCGGTGTCGACCCACACGGTGGGGGTGAGGGCGAGCGGCGCGGCGTGCGCGGCCCAGGTGTCCCAGTGCTCGGCCAGCCGCTGCTCGTCCTGGTAGAAGGCGGGGCGGCGGCGGGTGGCGTAGCGGTGGCGCGCCGTCGCGGCGGGCACGTCGCACCAGACCTCGACCGCGCGATCGGCGGCGCAGCGATCCAGCCCGGCGCGGGCGAAGTGCAGGTCGCGCGGGCGGAACCACCACGAGTCGACCACGACCGCGCCGGGGACCGCGCGGGCCAGCGCCCACACCGTGTCCATCGCCACCCCGCCGAGCGCGGCCACCCCGGCCGCGTCGTCGACGCAGTCGGCCAGCGCCTCCTTGACGACGTCCTTCGCGAGGAACTGCGCGCCGAGCACCGCGGCCAGCGCGCGCCCCACCGTCGACTTCCCCGACCCGGGAAGGCCGTTCACCAGCACCAACAGCTCCGTCATACGGTCATCATGCCCCCGGCGCGCACCGATGCCGCGGAGGCGGGCCGGTACCGGAGGCCGGGAACGGGAACGGGACGCCCCGGTTACGGTCGGAGATTGCCGGGGCGAATTCCGGGAATTCGATCACGACGAAGCGCGCCGCTTCGGCACGAGGAGGTATCGCAGTGACCGTCGACCGGCTCGACGAGGAGACGACGCGGACGGCGACCGGGCGGTACGCGCTGCGCAGCGCCGTCGCGCTGCCCGCGGTGGCGGCGGCAGGCGCCGGGTTCGCGGTGCTCACCACGCTGGTGGGTGCCAGGTGGGAGCCGCTGCTCGACGCCGACCGCCGCGTCAGCGACGCCGTCGTGGCGCGGGTGGCCGAGCACCGGGTGCTCTACGAGGTGCTCAGCGCCGCCACCGATCTGGGCGCCACGGTCACGCTGGTGGCGCTGCTCGCCGTCGGCGTGCTCTGGCTGCTGCTGCGCAAGCAGCCGCGGCTCGCCGCCTTCGTCGTGGTGACCGGCGTGGGCGGGCTGATCCTGAATCCGGTGGTGAAGGCGCTGGTCGGTCGGGTGCGGCCGGTGGTGGAGACGCCGGTCTACCGCACCGACGGCTGGAGCTTCCCGAGCGGCCACGCCATGAGCTCGACCGTCTGCTACGGCGTGCTGCTGCTGGTCTTCGCGCCCGTCCTCGCCCCGCTCGCCCGCCGCGCGCTGATCGCGCTGGTGCTCACCGTCGTTGTCGCGGTGGGGCTCACCCGGATCGGGCTCGGTGTGCACTACCTGACCGACGTGCTCGCGGGCTGGCTGCTCGGCGTGCTCTGGTTGACCGCCGCCTCGCTCGCCTTCCACCGCTGGCGGGTGGAGTCCGGCGAGCCGGACGCCGGGCCGCTGCCCGGCGACGTCCCGCCCGGCGACGCCGACGAGCTGCGCCCGGTCCCCGCCCGGCACGCCCCGACGCTGCCGCACCCGTTCCGCGGGCTCGGCGAGCTCGCGGTGGCCTGGGTACTGCTGCTCGCCCCGCTGATCGGGCTCGGGCTGCTGGTGCGCGAACTCGGCGCGGACAGCACCGGTGAGCACGGCATCGTCGCGCTGCTCGCCGAGCACCGCACCCCCGCGGTGACCGCCGTGCTCGACGTCTTCGGCGAGGTCGGCAACACCATCGCCATCATCGCGGTGGCACTGATCGTCGCGGTGCTCTCGGTCGCCGTCTTCCGCACGTGGCGGCCCGCGCTGTTCCTCACCGTCGCGCTGCTCGGCGAGATCACGCTCTTCCTGACCACCGCCGCCGTGGTCGACCGGCCGCGGCCGGAGGTCGAGCACCTGAACCCGGACCTGCCGCCCACCGCGAGCTTCCCCTCCGGGCACGTCGCCGCCGCGCTCACGCTCTACGGCGGGATCGCCCTCCTGGTGTGGGCCTCCACCGGCAACCGCCGGTACCGCCTGCTCGCCGGTGCACTGCTGCTGGTCCCGGTGCTGGTCGCCGCGCAGCGGCTCTACGCGGGCGCGCACCACCCCGCCGACGTCCTCGGCTCGGTGCTGCTCGCCACGGTGTGGCTCGGGGTGGCCTGGTGGGTGGTCCGGCCGGTTCCCGCGCGGCCACAGGGGATCAGGGCAGCAGCCCCAGCGCCGTCTTCCCGATGATCTCGGCGATGGCGTCGGAGTTCGGCGGGTGCAGCTGCCCGGTGCGGACGTCGCGGTAGAGCCGTTCCAGCTCGTTGCGGCGGCTCACCGAGGCCGCCCCGGTCACCTGGACCGCGGTGTCGACCACGGATTTCGCGGTGGCGGTGGCGAACTCCTTGGCGGCGAAGAGCCGCGGCACCGCCCACACCCCGTGGTCGACCCCGGCGTCGGCGTCCCCGGTGGCCGTCTCCAGCAGCGCGAAGGCGGCGTCCAGCCGGATCTCGGCCTCCGCGATCCGGTACTGCACCGCGGGCTTGGCGGCGTGCCCGGCCAGCCCGGGCACCAGCGAATCCCGCCCCCGGGCCGACAGGATGGCGAGATCGAGGGCGCGCCGGGCGATCCCGAAGTAGACGCCGGCGACCAGCGGCAGGTACCAGCCGAGGATGCCGCCGATGAAGGGCGGGTAGGGCGCGCCGGGCGCGTGCTCGCCGACCAGGGTGGCGGCCTCGGCGCGGGCGCCGTCGAAGACGGTGTCGTCGCTGCGGGTGGCGCGCACGCCGAGGGTGTCCCAGGTCTCCTCGGTGCGCACCCCCGGCTGGTCGCGCGGGACGAAGAGGTGCACGATGCGCGGGTTCGCCGGGTCGGACCCGTCCCTGGCGTGGATGCCGATCAGGTCCCAGACCGGGGAGAGCGAGGTGAAGGTCTTGCGGCCGTCCACCCGGAACGACCCGTCCGGCTGCGGGACCGCGCGCACCTGCGCGTCGTCCAGCCCGACGTCGTTGCCGCGCTCGCCGTGCCCGGCGGCCAGCACCGCGCCGTCGCGCACCGCGGCGAGCAGCCACTCCACCCGCTGCGCGGCGGCCGGGCCGGTCCAGTACAGGTGCATGTTCACCGCGAGCGCGGTGGCGGGCGCCCAGTAGGCCAGCTGCCGCTGCTCGCGCACCACCTCGGTGAGCGTGAGGCCGCGGCCGCCGAACTCGGCGGGCAGCGCCGCGCGCAGGTACCCGGCCGCCTTCAGCTCGGCGAAATCCTCGGCGAAGAAGACGTTCTCGGCGTCGTACCCGGCGGCGCGGCCGTGGAAGCGCCGGTAGTCGGCGGCGTCGAAGAACGCGCTCGGCGGGTGCGCGGGGGAGAGCGGCGAGGTGGTGCTGGCGACCGTCTCGGTCGGCGGCGCGGCGGTGGTCATCGGCGATCCCCTCGAGCTGGTGCGCGGTCGTCCGAAGTATCGGGAGCGCGGCCGGGAAGCGGAAGACTTTCGCTCGCGCCGCAACACGCTTTCCGCTTCGAATCAGCCTGAGCCGGAGGATGGTCCGGCCCGGCGGCGGGTTCCAGGATGAGTCCCCATGACGTCGACTGCGGAAGCCGGGGCACCCGGCCGTGCGCACCGGAGGCTGCGCGGCTTCGCCGGGTGGCTGCTGGTGCGCGTCGTCGGCGCCGTCGCGGTGCTGTGGCTCTCGGCGACGACGACCTTCGTGGTCCTGGAGCTGGCCGGGGGCGACCCGGTCGCCAATATGCTCGGCGGCGGCGACGGCGTCTCCGACGCGGCGACCAGGGCCGCGGTCGCCGCCGACCTCGGGCTGGACCGGCCGGTGGCGCTGCGCTACCTGACCTACCTCGGCGATCTGCTGCGCGGCGACCTCGGCACCTCCTACCAGCTGCGCCGTCCGGTCTCGGAGGTGATCGCGGGCCAGATCGGCGCCACCGTCGAGCTCGCGCTGGCCGCGGCGGTGCTGGCGATCGCGCTCGCGGTGCTGGCCGGGGTACTGGTGACGGCCAGGCAGCGGCTGCTGCACGCGGCGGTGCAGGCCGTCGAGCTGGTGCTGGTCTCCACCCCGGTGTTCTGGCTCGGCATCCTGCTGCTGACGCTCTTCTCCTTCACCCTCGGCTGGTTCCCGGTCTCCGGCGCGAACGGCCCGCAGAGCCTGGTGCTGCCCGCCTTCGCGCTGGCGCTGCCGCTGGCCGCGGTGCTCTCCCAGGTGCTGCGCGAGGGCGTGGAGCGCACGCTGGAGCAGCCCTTCGTCACCTCGGTGCGGGCCCGCGGCGTCACCGAACCCCGGCTGGCGCTGGTGCACGTGCTGCGGCACGCGGCGGGGCCCGCGCTGAACGTGGCCGGCTGGTTCGTCGGCGGGCTGCTCGGCGGCGCCGTCCTCACCGAGGCGGTCTTCGGCAGGCCGGGGCTGGGCCAGATCGCGCTGCAGGGGGTGCTCAACCGGGACATGCCGATCGTCATGTCGGTGGTGCTGATCTCGGCCCTGATCTACGTCGTCGTCGGCGGCCTGCTCGACGCGCTGCACCGGCTCATCGATCCCCGAATCACATAGGTGGCCATGACACTCGCCCTTCCCGGCCGGGACCGCACCGGCCTGCGCACCCCGCTGCTGCTCGCGGGCGCCATCGCGGTGATCGCGGTCGCGCCGATCCTGGTCACCCGGCGCTCGCCGCTCGCCTCCGACCCGAAGCTGGTGCTGCGGCCGCCCTCGCTCGGCCACCCCTTCGGCACCGACCAGATCGGCCGCGACGTGCTGGCCAGGGTGCTGCACGGCGCCAAGTACTCGCTCGCGGTCGGCGTCGGGGCGGTGCTGTTGGCCGCGCTGGCCGGCATCGTGATCGGCACCCTCTCCGGGCTGGCGCCGCGGCTGATCGACGAGACCGTGACCCGGCTGCTGGACGTGGTGAACGCCTTCCCCGAGGTGCTCCTAGCGCTGGTGGTGATCGCCATCGTCGGGCCGGGGCCGCTGAACGTGGTGGTCGCCATCGGGGTGGCCTCGATCCCGCGCTTCGCCAGGGTGGTGCGCGCCCAGGTGTTCGTGCTCCGGCACTCCGGCTGGCTGGAAGTGGCGGTCACGCAGGGCATCTCGTACCCGCGGCGGGTGCTCAAGCACATCGTGCCGAACGTGCTCGGCCCGGTGGTCGCGCTCGGCACCATCGGCACCGGCACCGCCGTGATCGCCGCCGCCGGGCTGAGCTTCCTGCAGCTCGGCCCCACCCCGCCGACCCCGGAGTGGGGCGCCATGCTCTCCGAGAGCCGCGACTACATCGGGCTCGGCTGGTGGCTCGGGGTCTTCCCCGGCCTCGCCATCCTGATCTCGGTCGCGGTGATCACCGTGCTCGGCAGGCGGCTGCAGCGCCGCTTCGAAGGGCGGCCGCGGTGAGCGCGCCGGGCACCACGTCGGCGCCGCCGACGACGGCACCCGCGACCGAGCCGCTGGTGCGGGTGCGCGACCTCGCGGTGGCGTTCGGCGGACAGCGGGTGGTCGACGGCCTCTCCTTCGAGCTGCGGCCGGGGCGCTGCCACGCGCTGGTGGGGGAGTCCGGCTCGGGCAAGTCGGTGACGGCGCGCTCGCTGCTCGGGCTGGCGGGTGAGCACGCCGAGATCACCGCCGAGGTGCTCAGCTTCGACGGCCGCGACCTGCGCGCCTTCCGCCCCGCCGACTGGCGGCGGCTGCGCGGCGGCAATATCGGCACCGTCCTGCAGGACGCCCTGGTCTCGCTGGACCCGCTGCGCACCATCCGCCAGGAGGTCACCGAGGCGCTGCACCCGGCCACCCGGCTGCGCCGGGCGCGGCGCGACGACACCGCGGTGCTCGGCCTGCTCGCCGCCGCGGGCATTCCCGAGCCGGAGACCCGGCTCGACCAGTACTCGCACGAACTCTCCGGCGGGCTGCGCCAGCGCGCCCTCATCGCCACCGCGGTGGCACGGGACCCCGAGGTGATCATCGCCGACGAGCCGACCACCGCGCTGGACGCCACCGTGCAGCGGCAGCTTCTCGACCTGCTCCGCGGCAAGGTCGCGGCCGGGGCGGCGCTGCTGCTGATCAGCCACGACCTCTCGCTGGTCGCCGAGATCGCCGACACCGTCACGGTGCTGCACCGCGGGGTCGCGGTGGAGGAGGGCGAGCCGGGCGCGGTCTTCGCGAACCCGGTGCACCCCTACACCCGCAGGCTGCTGCGCGCGGTGCCGACCGCCGAGGCGCGCGGCTTCCGGCTCAGCGCCCCGGAGGGCGCCGAGGAGGGGGCGGCCAGGCAGCCCGCGCCCGCCCGGCGGATCGAGGACCGGATCGTGCTGCGCGCGAAGGGCATCGGCAAGTCCTTCCGCGGCCGCAGCGGCCACACCAGGCACGCGCTGCACGACGTCGACCTCGTGGTGCGGGCCGGTGAGACGCTCGGCGTGGTCGGCGAATCCGGGTCCGGCAAGACCACGCTCATGCGCATCGTGCTCGGGCTGCTCACCCCGGACACCGGCACCGTAGAGCTGCACGGCAAGCCGTGGAACCCGCTGCCGGAGCGGGCGCGGCGCCCGGACCGGCACCGCGTCCAGTTCGTCTCGCAGGACCCGCTGAGCTCCTTCGACCCGCGCTACCCGGTGGCGCGGCTGCTCGCCGACGGCATCGCGGTCAGCCGCCGCCCGCCAGCCGAGCGGCACACCGTGCCCGGGCTGCTGGCGGCGGTCGGGCTGGACCCCGCGCTGGCCGCGCGCCGCCCCGCGCACCTCTCCGGCGGGCAGCGGCAGCGGGTCGCCATCGCCAGGGCGCTCGCCGCCGACCCGGAGATCCTGATCTGCGACGAGCCGGTCTCCGCGCTCGACGTCTCGGTGCAGGCGCAGGTGCTCGACCTGATCGCCGAGCTGCAGCACCGCTTCGGCACATCGGTGCTCTTCGTCTCGCACGACCTCGGCGTCGTGCACCACGTCTCGGACCGGGTGCTCGTCCTCGAGCGCGGCGCCGCGGTCGAGACCGGCGACGTCACCGAGGTGTACCGCGCACCCCGCCACCCGTACACGAGGGCACTGCTGGACGCCGTGCCCCGGATCGCCGCCGCTACCCGAGGAGAACGATGAAACCGTTGATCCGTGCCGCCACCCTCGCGACAGCGGCCGCGCTGCTGCTCGCCGGCTGTGGCGGATCGGGCTCGACCGAGGGGGACGCGGGCCCGCCGCGCTCCGGCGGCACCCTGACCTACGCGCTCGGCCAGGACATCGACTGCCTGGACCCGGCCAAGTCGCCGAGCAACTCGGTGGTCGCGGGCCAGATCGTGGACTCGCTGGTCTACTTCGACACCGAGGGCAAGCCCCGCCCCTGGCTGGCGAAGTCCTGGACCGTCTCCCCCGACCTGCTGCAGTACACCTTCACCCTGCGCGAGGGCGTCACCTTCAGCGACGGCACCCCGCTGGACGCCGCCGCGGTGAAGTACAACTTCGACCGGATCAAGAACCCGCAGACCGGCTCCAGCTACGCCGCCTCGCTGATCGGCGAGTACACCGCCGGTGACGTGCTCGACCCGCTGACCCTGCGGATCACGCTGCGCACCCCGGTCACCTCGCTGCTGCAGGGGCTCTCGCTGGCCTACCTCGGCATCCAGTCGCCCACCTACCTGGCCGCCGCGGGCAAGGACACCTGCGGCAGCATCGTCGGCTCCGGCCCGTTCGTGCTGGACAAGGCGGTCAAGGGGCAGAGCTACAGCCTCTCCCGCCGGGCAGGCTACGCCTGGCCGTTCGAGGGCGCGCAGCACAGCGGTGACGCCTACCTGGAGCGGGTCGAGTTCGTGATCGCCACCGAGGGCTCGGTGCGGGTCGGCGGGCTCTCCTCCCAGCAGTACGACCTGGTGCGCGATATCGCCGCCCCGCAGCTCGCCGCCATCAAGGCGAATCCGGCGCTGCAGGTGCTCGACTACACCGCGCCCGGCATCGCCACCGCGATCGCCATCAACGCCCGCTCGCCGATCTTCGGCGACCTCGCGGTGCGCCAGGCGTTCCAGAGCGCGGTGGACGTGCAGACGCTGGTCCCGGCGGCCTTCTTCAACCAGCTGGAGCCCGCCACCGGCCCGTTCTCCGAGACCACCCGCTACTTCGACGCCTCGGTGGCGCAGCGCTACGGCTTCGACGTCGACAAGGCGAACCGGTTGCTGGACGGCGCGGGCTGGCAGAAGGGCGGTGACGGCATCCGGGCGAAGGACGGCCGCCCGCTGCGCCCCGTCGTCTTCACCTTCCCCGACCCGCCGCAGGACCAGCTCTCGCTGCTGCAATCCATCCAGCAGGAGGTCCGCAAGGCCGGCTTCGACCTGCAGATCCAGACCTTCGACCGCTCCACCTGGAACACGAAGATCAACGCGGGCGAGTACGACCTGCACGTGCACAGCTACTTCCGCGCCGACCCGGACATCGCGCGCACGGTGTACTCGGCCGCCTTCGAGCCGCCCAACGGCTACACCTTCGCCCGCCCCGGCGACGCGGAGCTGGAGGCGCTGCTGCAGCAGGGCTCCCGGCTGCCGGACGGCCCGGAGCGACAGCAGGTCTACGAATCGGTGCAGCGCCGAGTCATCGACCAGGCGTACTCGCTGCCGCTCTACCCGGTGCAGCGCATCTTCGCCGCGCAGAAATCGGTGCACGGCATCACCGTCACCGGCACCTCGGTTCCCTTCCTCTACGACGTCTGGAAGAGCTGACATGACCGCGCTGCGCACCCTCTACGAGGAGTTCCACCGGCACCCCGAGGTCGCCTTCGCCGAATACCGCACCACCGCGCGGATCGCCGAGCTGCTGACCGAGCGCGGGCTGCGGGTCAGCACCTCCGACGCCGTGACCGGGGTGGTCGGCTCGCTGGTGAACGGCGACGGCCCGGTGGTCGCGCTGCGCGCCGACATCGACGCGCTGCCGATCACCGAGCGGACCGGGCTGCCCTACACCGCCACCGGCGCCGCCATGCACGCCTGCGGCCACGACGTGCACATCACCGCGCTGATCGGGGCGATCGACGAGCTGCTCGCCGCCCGCGACACCTGGTCGGGCACGCTGGTGGCGATCTTCCAGCCCGCCGAGGAGGTCGGCAACGGCGCCCGCACGCTCACCGCCTCCGGCATCTTCGACGGCCACCCCGTCCCCGATGTCGTGCTCGGGCATCACAATTCGACGCAGATCCCGGCCGGACACCTGGCGTCGCGGGCCGGGGTGCTGCAGGCCGGCGCGGACACCTGGCAGGTCACGCTGCGCGGCCCCGGCGGGCACGCCGCCGCCCCGCACCGCACCGCCGACCTGATCGTGCTGGCCGCCACCATCGTGCTGCGGCTGCAGACCATCGTCGCCAGGGAGGTCCCGCCGGACCGCCCGGCGGTGGTGACCGTCGGCAGCCTGCACGGCGGCACCGTCAGCAACATCATCCCGGACACGGTGACCTTCACCGTGAACGCGCGCTCCTTCGACGACGAGGTGCGCGGGCTGATCGAGCGGTCGGTGGCGCGGATCGTGCGCGGCGAGGCCGCGATCAGCGGGCTGGAAGGGGAGCCGGAGATCGAGCACATCGTCGCCTTCCCGCGCAATGTGAACGACCCGGCGGCGCACGCCCTCGTGCACGATGCGCTCAGCGCGGAGTTCGGCGCCGAGCGGGTCGGCGAGGTGCAGCCGCTCACCGGCTCCGAGGACTTCGGCGATCTCGGCACGCACTTCGGGGTGCCGTCGGTGTTCTGGTTCTTCGGCGGCGGGCTCGCACCGGCGGTGGCGGGCGACGAGCCGCCGCCGAACGGGCACAGCCCGCGCTACGCGCCCGACCCCGAGCAGGCGCTGCCGCTCGGGGTCGCGGGGCTGGTCACCGTGGCGCGCCGCTTCTTCGCCGAGTTCGTGCCCGCGGTCACGGCGGCCGCCGGGTAGCCCGCTACGCCCGCGCCGGCTCGGCCGCCGCCGCGACGACGGCATCCTCGACCGTGCGGGTGACGCAGGGGGAGAGCGGTTCCCTGCGCGAGAAGTAGTCGTCCAGGCCCTTGGCGAACCAGGAGGCGGAGAAGATCATGATCCCGGCGACCTCGACCACCCAGGTCGGACCGAACCCGCCGGGAAGTTCGTCGATGCCGGCGACGGCGGTGATCGCGAAGAAGCCGATGGCTGCGAGGATGAGCACCCCGCACACCAGGTGGAACTGCCAGCCGATCCGGTTGTCCAGTGCCGCGAAGAGGCCCTCCAGCCGGCGCCACCGCGGCCGCGCCCGCACCTGCGCGGGCCGGAGCATGGGGTACTTCCGGTCCCGGAAGGCGGTGTAGAAGCAGATGGCGGCGAAGGCGAGGAACGCGATCACGGCGCACCAGCCGTGCCAGGTCGCCACCGTGTCCTCGTCGAAGCGCTGCTGCAGCGGGGTGAGCGCCGCTTCGGCGCCCCCGCTGCCGCACTCGCCCGCCGGGACCGGGCCGGGCCGCCCCGTCGGCAGCGTCGCCACTCCGATGATGGCGAGCCCGGCGGTCAGGCTGAACACATTGCCGAGCGTGGCGCGGGTGATCTTGTAGGCGGCCAGCAGGAAGCCGACGATCCCCAGCCCGAGCACGAAGATGTCCCGCGCGCCGGAGTGGTAGTAGGCGCTCAGCGAGCCGCGCACCCGCACGCAGCTCTGGCCGAGGAAGACGAAGTCGACCCCGATCAACGCCAGCGGGAGCAGCACCCCGACCAGCCCGGCCACGAACCGGATGATGACCAGCGAGCGAACCGATTTGCCCTGTTCGAACGCGGCCCGGTCGTCGGGTGCCAGCTTCTCCGGGGTGACCACCTCCTGCGCCGCAGTCGGAATCTCCAGTGTCACCGGTGTACTCATGGCAGACCTCCCCTTCGCTCCCGAGCCCCCGCTCGGCCAGGGGCTGAAGCGTAGCCGTGGCGAACTCCCGGCGACTCGGGTTTCGCTGCGCCACGCGGGTATGTCGGCCGGACAGGGGACACGACCGGCCGGTATCGCAGCACGCGATACCGGCCGGTTCGGGTCAGTCCGCGGCCGGTGTCGCGGGTTCGGGAGTCGCGGCCTCCGGCTTCGGCTCGGGCCCGCGATCGGCGTGCCCCGGCCACCACGCGGCGTGCCCGATGAGCGCGGTGAGCGCGGGGGTGAAGAACATCGCCATGACGAAGGCGGCGATGCCGATCCCGACCGAGATGGCGAACCCCATCTGGGCGAGCACGGTATTGCCCGCCAGCAGCATCGAGGCGAAGGTGCCCGCCAGGATCACCCCGGCCGCCGCGATGGTCGGCCCGGTGTGCCGGACGGCGAGCGCCGCGGCCTGTTTCGGCTCGACGCCCGCCCGCGCCTCCTCGCGCAGCCGCGCCACCATGAGGATGTTGTAGTCGGTGCCGAGCGCGACGACGAACAGGTACATGATCAACGGCAGCGTGAAGATCAGCCCGGACTCGCCCTGCGCGTGCTGGAAGACCAGCACCGTCGCGCCGAGCGTCGCCGCGAAGCCGAGGAACACCGAGACCATCAGGTACCACGGCGCGACCAGGCTGCGCAGCAGCAGCCCGAGCACGATCATGATCAGCACCGCCGCCACCGGGAACACGATCGAGTAGTCGCGCGCCATGGCGGCCTGGAAGTCGACGAAGACCGAGGTCAGCCCGCCGACGGCGGCGGTGGCGCCGGGGGGAGCCGCGGCGTGCGCGGTCTCCCGCAGCGGCCCCTCGACGGTGGCCAGCGCGGCATCGGATTCGGGCGCGTCGGAGAGCGTGACCGAGAAGTCGGCGATCGACCGGTCGGCGGAGAGCTTCGGCTCGGCCACCTGCCCGACCCCGGGTACCCCGGCCAGCGCGCTGCGGTAGGCGCCGAGCTGCTCGGCGGTGAGCGCGCCCCCGCCGGAGCGCAGCAGCACGTCCGAGGGCTGGGTGACGCCCGCGGGCATGCCCTTCACCAGTTCCCGGCTGTAGACGACGGATTCGGACTCCGCCGAGGTGGAGCCGGAGCTGAGGTCGAAGGTCGGGTGGAAGCCGAGCGCGAACACGCCGAGCACCACCAGCAGCCCGCCGGAGACCGCGGCGAAGAGCGCGGGCCTGGCGCCGAGCGCGGCGCCCGCCGCGCGGAACCTGGTCCCGGTCGGCTCGTGCTGCCAGCTCTTCGACGGCCAGAACACCTTCGTGCCGAGCAGCGAGACCACCGCGGGCACCAGCGTCAGCCCGGCGGCCAGCGCCACCGCGACCGCGATCGCCAGCGCCGGCCCCATCGCCCGGAACATGCCGAGCGTGGAGAGCAGCAGCGCGAGGAAGGCGATGATCACCGCGCCCGCGGCCGAGGTGATCGCCTCGCCCACCCGGGCGACGGCATTGACCATGGCGGTCTTCGGGTCGTCGCCCGCCCGCAGCTGCTCGCGGTAGCGGAACATCAGGAACAGGATGTAGTCGGTGCCGACGCCGAAGAGCACGACCAGCAGGATCGCGCTGATCGACGCGTCGATCTGCAGGTCGAAGACCTTCGCCACCGTGCCGATCAGCCCGTTCACCATGCTGGAGACGGCGCCGATCACGACGACCGGGAGCAGCGCGATCACCGGGCTGCGGAAGATGACCAGCAGCAGCACCAGGATCAGCACGATGGTGGCGATGCCGACGATGGCCAGCCCCCGCTCGCTGGATTCCTGCTGGTCCAGGATCTGCGCGGCCTGGCCGGTGATGCCCGCGCGCAGCTCGGTGCCGGTCACCCGCTCGCGCAGCGCGTCGCGCAGCGCCTGCACCGCGTCGGTCTGCGCCGGGTCGCTCGGGTCGGTCACCTTCGTCATCTGCACCGCGATGATCTGGATCAGCCGGTTCTCCGACGGCGGCACCGGCGTGAGGGCGACGACGTCCGGGATCTTCGCGTCCTGCAGTTCGGTGCCGACGCGGAGCACCGCCGCCGCGTCCGGATCGGTCAGCGGCGCGCCGTCCTGCCTGGCGAAGACGATGATCGCCGCGGGCGCCGAGCTGTCCGGGAACGCCTCCTGCTGCGTCTCCATCGCCTGGATGGACTCGTAATGCGCGGGCAGGAAGGCGGATTGGTCGGTGGTCGATTCCAGTGCCGGAGCCGCGGTCACCACCGCGACCGCCAGCAGTATCCACAGGCCGATCACCTTCAGCGGATGGTGGACGACCACCGATCCGAGCCGTGCGAACATGGGCCTCGATCCCCTTTCGGATCCGGAAATAGCTGAGCGGGAGCGCGATTCGCTCGAGCGGAGCGCGCGGACGTGGCAACTCTACGACGTCGCGGGGCACGACGGGCGATGCCATGCTGGCAGACCCGCGGGCGGTGCGCGATCGAATATCCGGCAGCGGCGGGTTTACCGCCGGGCACCCGGGGCACCGACCCGGTATGAGCACGGAGCACGGCGGGCCGGACCGGCAGCGGAACGAAGCAGGACAGGCGACCGAGACCGGCGCGCGGCCGGACCTGGACCCGGACGAACCGCGCAGCCCGGCGGCGCTGTCGAAGCCGTCGCTGCTCGCGGTGGTCAAGCGCGCGGCGAAGGAATTCCAGCGCGACAATCTGTCCGATCTGGCCGCCGCGCTCACCTACTACGCGGTGCTCTCCATCGTGCCCGGCCTGATCGTCCTGGTCTCGCTGCTCGGCCTGCTCGGCCCGGCCGCCGCCGACGAGCTGGTGAACCAGGCCCAGCAGCTCGCACCCGGCTCCAGCGCCGACTTCGTGCGCACCCTGATGGAGCAGGCGCAGAGCAACAAGCAGAGCGCCGGGCTCGGCGCGATCCTCGGCCTCGCGGTGGCGCTGTGGTCGGCGTCGGGCTACGTCGCGGCCTTCATGCGCGCCTCGAACGTGGTCTACGGGATCGGCGAGGGGCGCCCGATCTGGAAGACCGTCCCGATCCGGCTCGGCGTCACCGTGGTCGCGGTGATCCTGCTGGTGGTGTGCACCGCGATCGTGGTCGCCAGCGGGCCGGTCGCCGCGCAGATCGGCGAGTTCCTGAAGCTCGGCGACACCGCGGTGACGGTGTGGAGCATCGCCAAGTGGCCGGTGCTCTTCGTGCTGGTGTCGGTGCTGCTCGCGATCCTCTTCTGGGCCAGCCCGAACGCACGCCAGGGCGGCATCAGGTGGGTCAGCCCCGGCGGCGTGATCGCGGTGCTCATCTGGCTGCTCATCTCGGTGGGCTTCGCGCTCTACATCGCCAACTTCTCCTCCTACGACAAGACCTACGGCTCGCTGGCCGGCGTGGTGATCTTCCTGGTCTGGCTCTGGCTGACCAATATCGCGCTGCTGCTCGGCGCGGAGATCAATGCCGAGCTGGACCACGGCAAGGCCATCGCGGGCGGGTTGCCCGAGGACGTGCGGCCCTTCGCCGAGCCGCGGGACACCCGCAAGCTTCCCGACGACGAGCGCACGGCGGCCGAGGCGGCGGCGAAGCGCCGCTCCTGACGGCGCGCGAGTTCACGCCCAGGGGTCGGCGCGCTCCCACAGCGTCGGCAGGTGCAGCGGGATGCCGTCGCGCGCGGCGAGCTCGGTGAGGACGCGCATGCTGACGTCCAGGTCGTCGCCGGTGTAGGGGAGCGCGCGCAGCGGGCGGTCGAGCGGGCGGAAGAAGTCGTCCCAGTGGGTCAGGACCACGCGGCGGGCGCCGACGGCACGCACGGTCTCGGTCCAGTACTCGGTGAGGTAGCGCTCGGATTGCAGCCCGAGCTGCCCCACCCCGAGGTAGACCACCTCGGCGCGCTGCCCGGCCAGCGCCCCCGGCACGAACCCGGCGCTGCCCTGCACCAGCAGCCGCCGCCCGCTGGGCCGGTGGTGCACGAAGGTCGACCACGCCTCGCCGCAGCGGTAGGCCGAGAGCCGGACCGGCGGCACCACGGGCGCGGTGATCGGGCCGGGGAAGCGGTCCGGCGGGCAGTGCTCGGATTCGATCGGGAGCACGTCGAAGTCGCCGAAGGTCAGCGGCTCGCCGCTGGTGGCGAGCACGATCCGCGCCGCGGGAAGGCCGCCGCCGCGGCCGATCTCGGCCACCGAGCCGCCGCCGGCCAGCACCGCCCCGGTGCGTGCCGCCACCGCCGCCGAATCGAGCGCGTGGTCGAAGTGGGTGTGCACCGGCAGCACCGCCGCCAGCTCGCGGATCCCGGCCCGCTCCAGGCAGGCCGCGATCCGGCCGGGGTCGGGCGCGATGCGGCGCAGCGCCACCGCCGCCAGCGACGGCCGGGAGAAGAAACCGTCGGTGAGCAGCGCGCCCGCGCCGTCGTCGATCAGCAGCGTGGTCACGCCGAGCCAGGTCAGCGTGAGCGGCGAGCCCGGGCCCGCCGCGGGGACGTCGAAGCGGGCGGCGTACCCGCGCAGATCCGGCCTGCCGAGCTTCGGGCGCATCGGGACACCGTAGCGCCACCCGACAAGAGCTTCATTTCCGTCCAGTGAGAGTGATATTCTCCTCGGTAGTCGCGCAGAACCAGCAATGCGGAGGATGAGCAACTGTGAGCAGCACCGTCGACGTCGAACCCGTGGTCGAGAGCCCGAGCTCGGGGATCATCCCGGTCTACAACCCGTCCACCGAGCAGCAGATCGCCGAGGTCGCCGATTCGGATCAGCGCGCGGTCGACGAAGCGGTGGCGCGGGCGCGGGAGACCTTCGAATCGGGCGTCTGGCGCAAGCTGCCCGCCGCGCACCGCGCCGACGTGCTGTTCCGCGCCGCCGAGATCATCAAGGCCCGCACCGACGAGCTCGCCGAGCTGGAGGCGCAGGACAACGGCATGAACGCCACCGCCGCGCGGCACATCATCAAGGTCTCGCAGGAGATGCTGGTGTACTACGCGGGCTGGGTCGGCAAGATCCACGGCGAGTCGGCCAACCTGGTCTCCGACGGCCTGCTCGGCACCTTCGAGAACTACCACACCTTCACCCAGCTGGAGCCGGTCGGCGTGGTCGGGCTGATCATCCCGTGGAACGGCCCGTTCTTCATCGCCATGCTGAAGGTCGCGCCCGCGCTGGCCGCCGGGTGCAGCGCCGTGCTCAAGCCCGCCGAGGAGACCCCGCTCAGCGCGCTGAAGCTGGAGGAGATCTTCCGCGAGGCCGGGCTGCCGGACGGCGTGCTGAACGTCATCACCGGCTACGGCGAGACCACCGGCGCCGCGCTGACCGCGCACCCGGACGTGGACAAGATCGCCTTCACCGGCTCCACCGAGGTCGGCAAGCTGATCGTCAAGGCCGCCGCGGGCAACCTCAAGCGGCTCACGCTCGAGCTCGGCGGCAAGTCACCGCTGATCATGTTCGACGACGCGAACCTGGACAAGGCGATCATGGGCGCGGCCATGGGGCTGCTGGCCGGCTCCGGGCAGAACTGCTCGTGCACCTCGCGGATGTACGTGCAGCGCGGCATCTTCGACCGGGTGGTCGAGGGGCTGGCCGGCTTCGCGCAGATGCTCCCGATGGGTGGCAGCGAGGACCCGAACTCGGTGCTCGGGCCGCTGATCAGCGAGAAGCAGCGCACCCGGGTCGACTCCATCGTGCGGGAGGGCGTCGCGGGCGGCGCCGAGGTGATCACCGGCGGCAAGCCGCTCGACCGCAAGGGCTACTTCTACGAGGCCACCATCGTCACCGGCACCACCCCGGACATGCGGCTCATCCGCGAGGAGATCTTCGGCCCGGTCGGCTCGGTGATCCCGTTCGACGACGAGGACGAGGTGATCGCCGCCGCGAACGACACCCACTACGGGCTGGCGGGCTCCGTCTGGACCGAGAATCTGGGGCGCGCGCACCGCGTGGTGAACGAGCTGCGCGCGGGCCAGGTCTGGGTGAACTCGGCGCTCGCCTCCGACCCGTCCATGCCGATCTGCGGGCACAAGCAGTCCGGCTGGGGCGGGGAGCGCGGCAAGAAGGGGCTGGAGTCCTACTTCAACGTCAAGTCGGTCTACATCGGCCACTGAGCGCCGGTCCGGAGCCGGGCGGCGCTCGACGCCGGTCCGGCGCCCGGCGCGGCCCGGTTCAGGCGCGCCACTCCGCGGTCCGCTCGGCGCTCGCCTCCGCGAGCGCGGCCTTCGTCCGCTCGGCGTCGAAGTCCTTGCCGTACACCGGGGTTCCGGGATGCTGGCGCCAGGACTCGGCGAGCGTGCCCGCGTCGACCGGGTCGAAGCCGAGCTCGTCGACCAGCGCGCTCACCACGCGCTTGGCCTCCGCGTCGTCCCCGGCGATCGGCAGCGCGATCCGGCCGGAGGTGCCCGCGGGGACGCCGTTCTCCAGCAGCCGCTTCCACCAGATGGTGTTGAAGACCTTCACCACGGGCGCGCCCAGCTGCTCGGCCACCCAGTCGCTCTCGGTCGTGCCCCGCTCGATCCGCTCGATCAGGCCGTCGCGCTGCTGCGGGTAGTAGTTGTTGGTCTCGATGACCGGCGCGCCGTCGCGGCGCGCCGCGACGATGCCGGGCGCCAGGTCCGGCACGGCCCGCTGCGGGATCGAGACGATCACCAGCTCCGCGTCGGCGGCGGCGTCCTTCGCCCAGACCGCGGTGGCCCCGGTCTCGGCGGCCAGCTCGGCCAGCGTCTCCGGATCGCGGGAGTTCGCGACCGCGACCTCGTGCCCGAGCGCGGTGAGCCTGCGGGTGAGCGTGCCGCCGATGGCGCCTGCTCCGATGATGCCGATCTTCATGGGTTTCCTCTCGATCGTGCGGTATCGAGAGTGGGCAACCGGGCGGGCCCGCCGAATGTTCCCCCGCGGTTCAGCGCGGGGGCAGCGGGGGCGCGGGCGGGAAGGTGACCGGGAGCTCGGCGATGGTCCGGTAGAGCGGACCGGTCTGCCTGCGCAGCTCGTCCTCGGGCACCGCGAGCTCGAGTTCGGGCAGCGCGTCGAGCAGCTGGTCGACGGCGGTCTGCGCGATCAGGTAGGCCAGGGAGCGGGCCGGGCAGGCGTGCGGCCCCGCGCTCCAGGCCAGGTGCGCGCGGTTGCCGGTGTGGTCGCCCGCGATCTCCGGGTCCCGGTTGCAGCCGGTCAGGCTGATCACAACGGGCCGGTTGGCGGCGAGCCAGGTATTGCCGATCAGCACCGGCTGGCGCGGGTAGCTGACGATCTTGTTCGGCGGCGGCGGGTCGTGGAACAGCACCCGGTCCAGGGCGTCGCGGGTGGAGAGCGCGCCGCCGAGGGTGGCGTCGAAGCGGTCGTCGGTGAGCACCAGCCGCAGCGCGTTGACGATCAGCGCCTGCACCGGTTCGGTGCCGATGCCGTAGAGCAGGTAGAGCTGGTTCAGCAGCTCCTCGTCGTTCAGGGCGGCGCCGTGCCGCAGCAGCCCGGAGGTGACGTCGGCGCCCGGCCGCTGGCGCTTGGCCTGCACCAGACTGTCCAGCGCCTCCTGGAAGACCTGTCCGCCGCGCTCGATCTCGGTGCCGCCGAGCAGGTCGGCCAGCCCGGCGGCGGCCCGCGCGCTGATCTCCGGCGGGCAGCCGAGCAGCGCGTTGATCACCGCGAAGACCAGCGGGCCCGCGTACCTGGCGACCAGGTCGGCGGCGCCCTCCGCGGCGAAGCCGTTGATCAGCGGCACCGCGGTGCGCTCGACCACGGTGTGCACCGCGTGCAGATCCACCTCGTCCAGCGCCGCGACCAGGACTTCGCGCAGCCGAGCGTGCTCGAACCCCGCACTGCGGGAGGCGTTGGGCAGGTAGCGCAGCTGTGGAAGCACCGGGCATTCCGGCGGCACCGTCGGCTCCCAGGCGCGCGGGTCGGCGGGGAAGCGCTCGGGATCGTTCAGGATGGAGAGCGCGACCCGGTAGCCGATCACCAGGGTCGCCGGGACGCCGGGCGCGAGCTCGACCGGGACCAGTGCCCCGTACTTCTCGCGCAGCTGCGCGAAGTCGGGCTCCGGATCGGCCCACAGCGGTACCCGCTGCTCGTCGGTGCGGTCGAAATCCGTTGGCGTCGTCGACAAGCCGATCTCCGGGAGGCGCAGGGGGATTCGCGGCGCTGCCGCCGCGCATCCGGTCGCCACGGACCCTAACGTACGAACCGGTTTCGCGGCGGCCGGGCGGCCGCCTACCGTGCAGGGATGACCGCACCCGACGACCTGGCCCTTCGCCTCGGCGACCTCGACCGGGTCGAGGCGATCAAGCAGCTCAAGTACCGGTACCTGCGGGCCTGCGATGCCAAGGACGCCACGGCCTTCCTGGCGTGCTTCGTCCGCTCCGGCGCGCGCATCGACTACGGCCCGCTCGGCGTCTACGACGACGCCGAGCCGATGGCGGCGATCTTCGGGCGGGTCGCCCGGCACACGGTCGACGGCGAGTTCGTCATCTTCGACATGCACCACGCCGTGCACCCGGACATCACGCTCACCTCGGCGACCACCGCGACCGGCCGATGGACGCTGCAGTTCCGGCAGATCAACCTGCTCGACCGCACCGAGACGCTGATGACCGGCGAGTACGCCGACGAGTACCGGATCGAGGACGGCGGCTGGCTGATGTCGGCGAGCACCCTCACCGAGCGCTGGCGGCTGCGCCGCCCGCTCGGCCCGGACGCCACCCTCACCCCGGGCGCCTTCCCGTGAGCCGGGAGGTCGAGCACACCCCCGACGGCCGCTACATCGTGGTCGAGGGCCGCCGCTGGCGCGCCACCGACCCGCTCATCCCGGAGGAGCGCCGCGCCGAGCTGCAGTCGATCCTGATGGCGTGGCGGCGCGAGGTGCGCCGCACCGAGGGCGCCCGCGCGGCCCGCGACGGCGTGCAGGCGGCGAAGGTGGCGCTCGGCGAGCGCGGCACGCCCTGGTGGGAGCAGTCCGACGCCGAGCGAAGGGCGCGCTGGGCGACCGAGGTGCCGCGGCCGTGAGCGTGTTGCGAATCCGGCGCCGCGCCGGTGGGCCGAGCGGCCGGGACGGCCGTACGGTGAGCGCGCTGCGAGTCGGCGCCGAGCCGGCGGCCTCGGCCGCTGTGCTTGCCGGGGCGGCGGGAGTAGCGCTGCACTTCAGCCCGTTCGACGCGCGGCTGCCGGTGCTGGCGGCCGCGCTGGTGCCCTACCTTCTGCTCGGGTCGGTGGT
>NZ_JBHUXA010000020.1:0-131005 GCF_042669725.1 Nocardia sp. NPDC057227
ACCCCGCCGCGCGGTGGTGGCGGCGGCGCCGGCGCTGCCGCGGCCCCGCCGGCCGCGCGCGCCTCCGGGCCAGCGGGAGCAGGCGGGGTAGCGTCCGGGGCGTCCCGGGTGGCAGGCCGGGTCGCGTCCGCGCGCGCCGCCACCTCGGGGTTGAACCGGGCAGATCAGGCCATGGGCGACATGGCGGGTGACCGCTGGGCCAACCGGTCGCCCGATCTCGGGAGGAGCACCATTCCGCGATGACGAGCACCGACACCTACGAGCGCCGGTCCTACGGCCTCTGGCAGAAGCCCCGCAGTGCAGGCCTGTTCGGCCTGCGCTGGGAGGAGACCGTCATCGGTTTCGTCGTCGTGATCACCGCGCTGATCTGCGCGATGGTCGGCGGCTTCCAATGGGGGGTGATCGTCGGCGGCGTCGGTGTCGTCGTGATGGTTCCGCTGGTGTGGCGGTCCGGGGGACGCTCCGGGTACGAGACGGGAATTATGATGTTCAACTGGATGCGGTCGCGCAATCGCGGCGAGCACGTCTACCGCGGCGGCCGGTTCTCCCGGATCCCCGGCGGCGTCACCCGGCTGCCCGGGCTGCTCGCGCCCTCCAAGCTCTACGAGGGCATCGACGCGGGCGGCTACAGCTTCGGCATGATCCACCTGCCGCAGTTCGCGCAGTACACGGTGGTGCTGCGGGCCTGGCCGCAGGGGCACGAGGCGGTGGACCAGCCGGTCATCGACCGCTGGGTCTCGGCCTGGGGCACCTTCCTCGCCTCGGTCGGCCAGACCAGCGACATCATCGCCGTCGTCCCGGTGATCGACACCGTGCCGGAGACCGGCAACCGGCTGCTCACCGAGGTCTCCACCATCACCCGCCCGGACGCGCCGGACTTGGCGCAGCAGGTGATGTACGAGCTCGCCACCGAGCTGCCGCAGGAGCGGGTGCAGCTGCTGCCCCGGGTCGCGATCACCTTCAAGGCCACCACCGCCGAGCGGCGCAAGAACCCGGCCGAGGAGGCGGTGGAGATCGGGCGCAGGCTGCCCGGCATCTGCGCCGCGCTCGCCGAGGCGGGGGTGCGCGCGCAGCCGATGGCGGCCGAGGAGGTCATCGCCTTCATCCGGCGCAGCTACGACCCGGCCGCGCAGGCCGACCTCGAGGTCGCCGCGGGCGAGCCCGGCGGGCACGGCCTGGACTGGGCCGACGCCGGGCCGGTCTCGCACGACGAGAAGTGGGACCACCTGCTGCACGACGGCGGGCGCTCGGTCACCTGGGAGATGGACGCCGCCCCCGAGGGCGCCGTCGACGAGCGGGTGCTGCAGCGCCTGCTTGCGCCGAACCCGGAGGTGCCGCGCAAGCGGATCGCCATCGTGTACCGGCCGCACTCGGCCGCGGACGCCGCCGAGATCGTCGACGACGACTTCAAGAACGCGCTGGTGGCGCAGCAGAGCGAACGCGGCGTCGTGTCGGCCGCGGCAACCCTGCGGGTGGGCGCCACCCAGCAGGCGCGAGAGGAACAGGCACGTGGTCACGGCGTTACGCGGTTCGGCGCGCTCGTGACCATCACCGAACCGATGCGCGGAGATCTGCCGCGCATCGAGGCGATTACCCGCGACCTGTCCACACAGGCGCGGTTGAAGATCCGGCGGTGCTACCGGTACCAGGCGGCGGCTTTCGCGGCCTCCCTCGGGTGCGGTGTCATCCTGCCGGAGCACGCGACCATTCCGAAGGCATTGGCGGGGTGAGCGATCCATGGCACGTGACTACGAACCACCGGTCCGGGACCGGGAGAGCGCTCCGGCGCGCCGCGGCTCGCGGCGCGACTCGCGCGAGAACCGCGCCGACCACGAACAGTGGCCGGACCCGGCGTTAACCGAGCCGCCCCGGCGCAGGCCGGTGCCGCCCACCCTGGAGCCGCCGGACAGTGCGGGGCGCCCGCGTGGGCGTCGCGCGCCGGACGCGCCGCCGCGGGAGCGCGATCCCGAGCTGCCGGAGGGTGACGGCAGGCCGGAACCCCGCCGCGCACCCGAACGCCGCCGCCCGGCGGCCGACGGCGAGCGCCGAGCGGCTCCCGAACGGGCAAGGCGCGCACCCGAATCGGGCCGTCCACCGGCGGAGGGACGCCGCGAGGGTGACGTCGAGCGTCGGCCCGCCGCCGAGCGGCGTGCGCCGGAGTCCGGCCGCCCGTCCGTCGAACGGCATCGTGCGCCTGGCGAGGGTGACGCAGAGCGGCGTCCCGCCGAACGGCGTGTGCCGGAGTCCGGCCGCCCGTCCGCCGAGGCGCGTCGCGCGTCGATCGACGGTGATACCGGTCGCCGCCCCGCCGCCGAGCGGCGGGCGCCGGAGTCCGGCCGGGATCCGATCGAGAGCGGCCGCCGCGCGGCGGAATCCGCGCGCGCCGCCGCCGAGGCGCGGCGCGGCTCCGCACCGCGCCGGGCCGAGGGCGAGGTGGCCAGGCGCTCCCCGGACGACGTCGCCCCGCGCCGCCAGCCGGAGCCGCCCGCTCCGCGCCGCCCCCGCCCGGCGAACCTGCGCAAGGAGCGGCAACCGCGCCGCGACCGCGACCGCCGCGACCAGAAGCCGGACTACACCGCCGACCGCGCCATGGGCAACGCCGACCCGGCCGCCCGCCGCGCCAAGGCCCGCGCCGACAAGCGCAAGCAGCAGGGCCCCTCGGTCCTGGACGACGCCACCCGCACCCAGCTGGAGGCGATCGCCCGCGAGCAGAACGGCCTGCGCGCGGTCTGGGCGCAGTTCCGGATCACCACCGACGACGCCCGCCGCCGCAACGCCGCCGCCCGCACCGAGCAGTCGCACGAGGACGGCTTCGACCGCGCCACCGCGCAGCTCACCGACCGCGGCTACACGGGCCCGGGCGGCGGCCGGATGAACGTGGTCGGCCGCCCGGTCGAGTACCGCGCCACCACCGCCCAGGTGGCCGGGCTCTGGCCGTGGTCGGTCGGCGCGGGCGCGCCGCTGATCGGCACCCCGCTCGGCTCGCACCTGCACACCGGCGCCCCGGTCTGCTTCGACCCGATGAACTGGTTCCTGCGCGGCAGCTTCATCACCGCGCCGAGCCTGTTCGTGCTCGGGCTGAACGGCTTCGGCAAGTCCTCGCTGGTGCGCCGGATCGTGCTGGGCGGCATCGCCCAGGGCATCACCCCGCTCATCCTGGCCGACGTCAAACCGGACTACCGCAAGATGGTGGAGATGGTCGGCGGCCAGGTGATCGACCTCGGCTACGGCCACGGCCAGCTGAACCCGCTGGCCGCAGGGGTGCTCGGCTCGGTCGTGCCGCTGCTCGACGAGCTGCCCGAGCTACAGCTCCAGGTGCTGCAGGATCTGCGCGCCAGGCAGGTCACGCTGATCGCCGGGCTGGTCGAGCTGGTCCGCGGGGCCAGGGTGCGCGACTACGAGGAGACGCTGATCTCCACCGCGCTGCGCGTCCTGTACCGCCCGGGCAGCGGCTACACCCCGGACAGCCCGCCGATCATGGAGAACCTGCTCGAGGTGATCGTGGACGGCGGCGAGGAACTCATGCTCGACGCGGGCGCCGACGACGAGGCCGAGTACCAGGTCGCCATCAAGAACCTGCGGCGCTCGCTGCGCGCGCTCACCCAGGGCCCGTTCGGCGCGATCTTCAACGGCCAGACCTCGGTGCCGATCGACACCTCCGCGGTGGCGGTGGCCATCGACGTCTCGCACATCCCCACCGGCGACAAGAAGCTCAAGGCCGCGGTCATGCTCGCCTGCTGGGCGGACGGCTTCGCCTCGGTCGAGGCGGCGCACGTGCTCGCCGACGCCGGGCTCGGCCCGCAGCGCTACTTCCAGGTGGTCATGGACGAGCTGTGGCAGGTGCTCGGCCTCGGCGACTTCATGGTCGACCGGGTGGACGAGCTGACCAGGTTGCAGCGCAGCATCGCGACCGCGCTGATCATGATCAGCCACACCATCAAGGACCTGCAGGCGCTCGGCTCCGACGCGGCGATCGCCAAGGCGCTCGGCTTCCTGGAACGCGCGCGCGCCAAGATCTTCGGCGCGCTGCCCGCCGAGGAGATCCACCGGCTGGACAGCACGGTGCCGTTCACCGCGGCCGAGCAGGAGATGGTGACCAGCTGGTCGGCGCCGCAGGCGCTCACCGGCGAGGCGCTCAAACCGGGGCAGCAGCGGCCGTCGCCGCCCGGGACAGGCAAGTTCCTGCTCAAGATCGGCGAGGACCGCAGGCCGGGCATCCCGTTCCACATGGAGTTCACGCTGTCCGAGAAGGAGAGCGGAATCCACGAGACCAACCAGCGGTTCAGCGAGTTCACCGAGTCCACCCGGCGTGGTGATTCCGGGAGCGCGGCGTGAGTACCGCGGTGGATGCGAGGTGCGGCCGATGATGCCGCACCGGTCGTACCGCCGGGTCTCACCCGAGGTGCGGCAGGCGGCGGTGCAGCAGGTGCTCGCGCTGGCGAGCACGCTGAGCAGCGAGTCGGAGGCGTGCCGGGTGGTGGCCGATCAGATCGGCGTGCACACCAACTCGGTGCGCAACTGGGTGCGGGCCGCCGAGGGGCCGAGCCTGGAGCGGATGGACGCGGCGGCGCTGCGCCGCAAGGTGGCGCTGCTGCAGCAGCAGCTCGCCGCCGCCGCCGAGATGAACCGGACCCTCGCCGACACCCTGAACGAGTCCCGGCGCCGCACGTGAGCCCTCGGTGAACGCGCGCAGCATCCTCTACTTCGCACTGGGCAGCGTCATCGGGCTCATCACGATCGTCCTGGTGATCGTGCTACCCGCCGCCGAGGACCCGTGCGCGGACGCGAGCGTGCTCGGCTCCGGCTCGGTACTCCCGCCACTCGGCGGGTACGCCCCCGGCGACCCGCGCGCGGGCGCCACCGCCGCTCCGGACGGCACCGGCGCGGCGAACGCTCCCGCCGCAGCGGCGAATCCGTCCGCCACCGGAACCCCCTCGCTCGCCGCGGGCGCGGGCCCGCTGCGTCGCACGCTGCCGCTGGCCACCGGCACCTACTCGGTCTCCGACACCTTCGGCACCCGCGGCGGCGCGCACCGCGGCGTCGACTTCGCCGCCACCGACGGCACCCCGATCTACTCGGTCGCCGACGGCCGGGTGGTCGCCGCCGGCCCCGCCTCCGGCTTCGGCAACTGGATCGTCGTCGACTCGGTGGACACCAACGGCCGCGGCTACTCCGCGGTCTACGGCCACATGTGGGACAGCGGCGTCGGGGTCGCGGTCGGCGAGACCGTGCGCGCCGGCCAGCCCATCGGCGAGGTCGGCTCGAACGGCGAGTCCAGCGGCCCGCACCTGCATTTCGAGGTGGTGCCGGGCGGCCGCTTCACCGGGGGCAGGCAGATCGACCCGATGCCGTGGCTGGACGGCGCGCCGACCCCGGATGTCGGTGGCGCGCGGGCCTACTCGGCCGACCCGCGATGCAGCCGCGGCTTCGGCAGCGCGGGCGGCGCGCTGGCCGACGGCAAGGTCCCGGCCGAGCTGGAGATCTGGTACCGCAGGGCGGGCTCGCTCTGCCCGGAGATCACCCCGTCGCTGCTGGCCGCGCAGGCCAGGCAGGAGTCCGGCTTCCGGCGCGGGCTGACCTCGCCCGCGGGCGCGCAGGGGCTGGCGCAGTTCCTGCCCGGCACCGCCGCCTCGACCAACCCGGACGACGGCCAGCCCTACGTCATCGACGCCGACGGCAACGGCACCGCCAGCGTGTGGGACGACGGCGACGCCATCATCGGCCAGGGCCGCTACATGTGCGCCATCGCGGGCAAGATCAACGGCTGGATCGCGGACGGCCGGGTGCGCGGCGACGTCGTCCCGCTCACGCTGGCCGCCTACAACGCGGGCGAGGGCGCGGTGCTCGCCTCCGGCGGCATGCCGAACCAGTACGCCGCGCACCTCTCGGAAACCGCGCCCTACGTGCGCAATATCCTCACGATGGAGCCGGAGTACCGGGACCCGGGCTCGAACGGCCGCTTCACCCCGGAGGAGGGCGGCGGCACCGCACAGGTGCTCGCCGCCGCGCGGGAGTGGGTCGGCACCCCGTACGTCTGGGGCGGCGGCGGGCCGCAGGGCCCGAGCAGCGGCGGGCTGGACGGGCCCGGGCTCACCGCGGCCGCGGTCTTCGCGGCCTCCTCCGGCACGGTCACGCTGCCGCGCACCGCCGAACAGCAGTGGGAGGCAGGCTCGGAGGTGCCGCTCGCCCAGGCCGCCCCCGGCGACCTGGTGTTCAGCGGCTTCGGCTCGCGCGGCCCCGCGCAGGTCGGGGTGTACGCCGGGAACGGCAGCATGCTGCAGGCGGTACCGGGGGCGAACGGTCAGGGCGGCGGCGTCACCGAGGTGCCGGTGCCGGGCGATGCCAGGGCGAGGAGGGTGCTGTGAATACTCGGCCGACGTGCGCGGACGCGTTACCCTTGATGGGCAAGGGGAATTCACGCGCGACGCTGGTGGTGGTGCTGATGGCGGGCATCGCGGTGCTGCTCGCGGCCTGCGGCGGCCGGGAACCGGATTCGTCCGCGCCCGGCGCGGCGAGCCGGGCGACCTCGACCACCCGGCAGCTGGAGGCCGTCCCGGCGCCGGACCCGGTCACCCCGGACGGTGTCGCGGTCGCGGCGCTGCGCGAGATCTACACCTGGAACCCGGCCGCCGAGGCGCCGGGCGATTCGCTCGCGCGGGCACGGAAGCTCCTCGGCCCCAGCCTGATCCGCACCGCGGATGCCCCCGCCGCCGATGCGCCGAAGCCGACCCTGCAGTGGGGGGAGTGGGCCGCGGCCGGAGCGACGGTGCGGGCCTTCACCTTCGCGTCCGGGGAGCGGCCGCCCGCGGCGGCGGACCCGAACGTGCAACAGTTCAAGATCGGAATCGAGCAGACCGTCGAGTACCGGAACGGCAGGCAGGAGCAGCTGCCGCCGGCCACCGTGATCGCCACCGTGGTGCGCACCGCCGACGGCTGGCGGCTCGACGGTTTCCGCTGACCCCCGTTTCATCACAGAGTCCGGAGGAGCGCATGGCTAAGAAGAACGTGGTCCAGGACCCGGCCGACGTCGGGCCCGACCTCGGGCTGTACGCCGTCTACGCGGGCTTCGTGGTCTTCGGCACGGTGTATCTCTCGCTGCACCTGGGCAACTGGTTCCTGTCGCCGCCCGATGATCAGGAGATGCCGATCAACCCGATCGACATCGTGCTCCAGCTGGTCGGGGCGAAGAACCCCCCGCTCCGCTGGCCACCGGCGACGACGGTGCTGATCCTGCTGGTGATCGCGCTGGTGATCGCCTTCGTCGTGCTGCGCAAGCGCCGGGCGAAGAAGGCGGCGGTCGGGCGGCTCGGAGTGGACGACAAGGCCGACAAGATGGGCAACGGCGGCGCCATCGCCGCGCTCACCGAGGCGGGCGTGCGGGCCAAGGCCGAGCAGCTCGGCACCCGGCTGGAGCCGGGCCACAGCCCGGGCGTGCCGATCGGCATCGGGGTCGCCGACGGCGTCATGCTCTACGGCTCGTACGAGGATCTGCACCTGGACATCTGGGGGCCACGGCAGGGCAAGTCCACCTCCCGGGTGATCCCGGCCATCCTCACCGCCATCGGCCCGGTGCTGGCGACATCGAACAAGCGCGATGTCGTCGACGCGACGCGCGATGTCAGGGAGACCAAGGGCAGCCGCACCTTCGTCTTCGACCCGCAGGGCGTGGCGGGGGAGGAGCCGACCTGGTTCTGGGATCCGCTGAAGTGGATCGACGCCGCGCACGAGGGCTGCGAGATGCGCGCCGCCCGGCTGGCCGGGCACTTCGCCGACGGCGACGACGGCGAGGACGCCAAGGGCGACGCCTTCTTCGACCCGGAGGCCGAGGATCTGCTCGCCGGGCTCTTCCTCGCCGCCGCGGTCGGTGACGAGAACGGCCCGCGGGCGATCACCCAGATCTGGGAGTGGGTCACCAACCCGCTCGACACCGAGCCCATCGAGCTGCTGCGCCGGGCCAGGCACCACTTCACCGCCTCCGGCCTTTCGTCCCAGTACAACGCCGACCCGCGCACGCAGAGCGGCATCTTCGGCACCGCCAAGAAGATGGTGCGCTGCCTCAAGCTCTCCAATGTGCACCCGTGGGTGTCGCGCGGCGACGACCGGCGCGAATTCGACGAGCTGGCCTTCCTGGAGGGCAACGGCACCCTCTACAGCCTCTCGCTCGAGGGCCGCGGATCCGCGTCGCCGCTGGTGAGCGCGCTCACCGAGGCGGTGATCGACGTGGCCATGCGCAAGGCGTCGAAGTCGCGCGGCGGCAGGCTGCCGGTCCCGCTGCTCGCGGTGCTCGACGAGGCCGCGAACGTGGTGCGCTGGAAGGATCTGCCCAAGCAGTACAGCCACTTCGGCTCGCGCGGCATCGTCGTCATGACGGTGCTGCAGTCCTGGGCGCAGGGCGTGCGCTGCTGGGGCGAGGCCGGGATGAACGCACTCTGGGCGGCGGCGAACATCAAGGTGCTCGGAAGCGGGGTTGACGACACCAACTTCCTGCGCGAACGCTCCGAGGCGATCGGCTCGCACGACGCCATCTCGCAGTCGGTCTCGGAATCCAGTGGCGGCAAGAGCTTCTCCCGCTCGCTGGGTTCGTCCACCACGTTCAGCGTGCAGGCGCTGGCCCAGCTGCCGCGCGGCCGGATCATCGTCTTCGCCTCCGGCGCGCCGCCGGTACTCGTTCGAACCGTGCCGTGGTGGGAGAGCGAGTACGCTGCCGAAGTGAAGAACTCCATCTCGCGGCACGATCCGCAGCGCAAGACGGAGATCACCGACCTCTACGGTTCGCCGTCGTTCGACAAGAAGATCGCCGGTGAGGATCAGGGGCAGATCGAGGAGGTGCGGCCGCTGTGATGGAACCGCAGCAGCAGCAGCCCATGGTCCACGCGACCGTGGTCGAATTCGTGGAGAACTACCTGAGTGTCGTGTACCGGCGCCAGGTGACCGATCTGGGTGACACCGTCTGGTGCCCGGAGTGGTTCAAGCACGCCGAGGCGTGGGCCCGGCTGGACGCGCTGTGGCGCGCCTGGGAGCACTACCGGCTGGACGGTGCGACCGGGATGAGCGTGTGGTTCCTCGACCACGCCGATCCGCACATGGCGAAGCTCTTCGACCCGCGCGGGCCGTTCAAGTACTGCAGTGTGCGCAACGGGCACAAGGACATGCTCAATCCGCTGCCGGTGAAATCGCCGCAGCAGGGCGTCTTCGCCGATCCCACGCTGGGCGAGTACCGGATCTGATGCCGTTGCCGGGCGGCGCGCCGCCCGGCAACCGGATTCAGTTGCGGGTGCGCTGGAGGCCGCGCGGGTCCTGCTCGCGCCCGCCGCGCTGCACCGAGGGTGCGTCCGGGCGGGTGCGCACCGCCTCCTCCGGCGGGGCGCCGTGGCCCATCTCGACCAGCATCCGCACCGCGGCGAGTTCCGGTGCCACGCCGAGCCGTTCGAGGTGCTGCGCGATGGCGCTGCGCCGCTCGGCGGAGTCGTAGCGGATCGTCGGCGTCGCCGCGATGGCGGACTCGGCCGCGGCCATGCCGACGGAGTCGCGCTCGGCGGAGAGCCGGTCCTTCTCCAGCGAGAGCCCCTTGGCCGGCTCCGGCGCCCGGTCCATCAACCGGCTCAGCTCGACATTGCGCGGATCCTTGGCCTTGGATTCCCTGGCCTCGCGGACCTGGAGCTCCCTGGCCTCCTTCATCCTGGCCTCGGTGACCTTGACGCGGGCTTCGGCTTCCTTCTGACCGCGCTCCCTGGTGCGGAGCGCGACCAGCGTCGCGATCTGCAACATGGTCCGCATCACCGCGGCGGTCTCTTTGCCGATATCGTCCAGTTCCTCGGCCATGGCTGGCTCCCCGATGCCGCAGTTATCTGATGTGGTGGTGCACCAGACGAACGTCGCGGGACCTGTGAGGGACCACTCGGTAGGCAAATCGCTACCGGCGGAACTCCCTTCAGGTCCCGCGACCGAGAATGCTCCTCATTCGAGGTTACAGGATATGCCTACGAATGTGCGCGCCATCGGCGCGTTCCCGGCCATCGATCTTCGCGAAAGCGACAGCCGATACCGGGCGGTTTCAGTCGATCTGGACGGTGTTCAGCGTGATGGGCTGGTTCGGCGCGCCGTCGCCGGGGCCACCGGCGTCGTTCGTGCCGATCGCGGCGATCCGGTCCAGCGTCGGCATGCTCGCGTCATCGACCTGCCCGAAGATCGTGTACTGCGGCGGGAGCTGGGAATCGCCGTAGACCAGGAAGAACTGGCTGCCGTTCGTCCCCGGCCCGGCGTTGGCCATGGCGAGCACGCCGCGCTGGTACGGCACGGCTTCGCCTGCGGCGGGATCCATCTGGTCGTACTGGTCGGTCGGGTACTCGTTGTCGTACTCGTACCCGGGGCCGCCGCTACCGGTGCCGGTGGGGTCGCCGCACTGCAGCACCTTCAACCCCTCGCCCGCGGTGAGGCGGTGGCAGTCGGTGCCGTCGTAGAAGCCCTGGCTCGCCAGGCTGGCGAAGCTGTTGACGGTGCACGGCGAGGCCGCGTTGTCCAGGGTGACGCCGATCGGACCCTGGTTGGTGTCGATGCTGATGCTCAGCGTGGCGTCGGCGCCGGTGGTGGGGATGCCGGTGGTCTTGCTCGGCTTCTGCACCGGCTTGTCCGCGGGCTTGACGCCGTCGCGGTA
This sequence comes from Nocardia sp. NPDC057227, assembly GCF_042669725.1. Taxonomy (NCBI): domain Bacteria; kingdom Bacillati; phylum Actinomycetota; class Actinomycetes; order Mycobacteriales; family Nocardiaceae; genus Nocardia; species Nocardia sp. NPDC057227. The sequence continues at coordinate 10,655 of NZ_JBHUXA010000020.1, forward strand.
GGCGCAGTCGACGGTCGCGGCCTTCGGCTTGGCGGCAGGCAGCTCGCCCGCGACCGGGGTGCTGGAGAGCGAGGCGTCGGCCTGGTCGGCGGTGCTGTCGTCGCCCCTGGTGAGGAAGTACACGCCGACCCCGGCCGCGGCGACGATCACGACACCGAGTACCGACCCCGCGATCGTCAGCCGCCTGCGCTTGCGCGCCCGCTCCGCCCGGTTGGCCAGCTGGCGTTCCAGCTTCCGCTTCGCCGCGGCCCGGCGCTGTTCGTTGCTCGGCACTGGCAGATCCTCCCGTTTCCGTGACTTCCGGCATACGAGTGTGCCATCCCTTCCTGAGACGGCACCCGCCTGTGCGGAACCGGTTGGACTCGGCGGCACCGGGTGGAGGAAACTGGACGACCGTGACCAAGACCAGCAGCTTCTCCGCGCCCAAGGGAGTCCCGGACTACCTGCCCCCCGCTTCGGCCGAGTTCGTCGCCGTGCGCGACGGGCTCGTCGGGGCAGCAAGGCTGGCCGGATACGGGCACGTGGAGCTGCCGATCTTCGAGGACACCGGGCTCTTCGCGCGCGGCGTCGGCGAGTCCACCGACGTGGTCAGCAAGGAGATGTACACCTTCGCCGACCGCGGCGAGCGCAGCGTCACGCTGCGCCCGGAGGGCACCGCGGGCGTCATGCGCGCGGTGATCGAGCACGGCCTCGACCGCGGCCAGCTCCCGGTCAAGCTCTGCTACGCGGGCCCCTTCTTCCGCTACGAGCAGCCGCAGGCCGGGCGGTACCGCCAGCTGCAGCAGGTCGGGGTGGAGGCGATCGGGGTGGACGACCCGGCGCTGGACGCCGAGGTGATCGCCGTCGCCGACGCCGGGTTCCGCGGCCTCGGCCTCACCGGCTTCCGGCTGGAGCTCACCTCGCTCGGCGACGACACCTGCCGCCCGCAGTACCGCGAGCTGCTGCAGGAGTTCCTGCTCCGGCTGCCGCTGGACGAGGAGACGAAGCGCCGCGCCCGGCTGAACCCGCTGCGCGTGCTGGACGACAAGCGCCCCGAGGTCCGCGAGCTGACCGCGAACGCCCCGCTCATGCTCGACCACCTGTCCGAATCGGCCAAGGCGCACTTCGAGCAGGTGCTCGGCCACCTGGACGCGCTCGGCGTGCCGTACGTGGTGAACCCGCGCATGGTCCGCGGCCTGGACTACTACACCAAGACCACCTTCGAGTTCGTGCACGACGGCCTCGGCGCGCAGTCCGGTATCGGCGGCGGCGGCCGCTACGACGGGCTGATGGCGCAGCTCGGCGGGTTGGAGCTGTCCGGGATCGGCTTCGGCCTCGGCGTCGACCGCACGGTGCTGGCGCTGCGCGCGGAGGGGAGGGAAGCGGGGAACCCGGCCCGCTGCGACGTCTACGGGGTGCCGCTCGGCGACGCCGCCAAGCAGCGGCTCGTGGTGCTGGCCGGGGAGCTGCGCGGGGCCGGGATCCGGGTCGACCTCGCCTACGGCGGGCGCGGCGTGAAGAGCGCCATGAAGGCCGCCGACCGCTCCGGCGCGCGCTTCGCGCTCGTCCTCGGCGATCGCGACCTCGCCGATGGCACGATCGGGGTGAAGAACCTGGCCGACGGGGAGCAGCGCCAGGTGCCGCTGGCCGAGGTGGCCGGCGTGCTGCGGGATCGGCTCGGCTGAGCCGGAAAAGGAGAGAGCCCCGGATGAACGAGGACGCCGCCCCCGAGGATGCCACCCCCGACCACGCGGCCCCGAAGCCCGCGCCCGCCCCGGCCCGGCCCCCGGTGGGGCTGGATCTGGTCGAGCCCGAGGTGTACGCCCCGATGCTGCGCAAGCTCGCCGCGGTCGCGGCAGGCGTCGGGCTGATCGCGGCGCTGCTCGCCGCGGTGCTGCTCGGCCCGACGCCTGCGCTGGCGGTGTTCCTGGTGATCGCGGCGCCGACCGTGCTCACCGTCGCGGCGCTGCGCCGTCGCCGGATGTGGCTGGCCGGCGGCGTGATCCACGCCCGCACCCTGCTCGGCGAGCGGCGGGTGGACGCGGCGGCGGCCACCGAGGTCGCGGTGCTTGTGCTGCCCGGCCGGATCAGCCGGGTCGCGCTGCGGGTCACTGCGGGCGGTCCGGCGATCACCGTTCCGCTCGCGCTCTACACCGGCGGCCCCGGCGCCGAGGCGGGCGAGGCGCGCGGCCGGGAGCTGCCGCTGCTCGGGCTGCGCGGCCTCGCCGACGCGCTGGCGGCGGCTCCGCTGGCGGCGGCGCTGGCGCTCTCCTCGGTGCTGGTGGCGCAGCTGCGCGCCGAGGCGCGCGACGCCCCGCTGGAGCAGCGCCCGCTCTACCGCGCGGTGCGGGCGGCGCTGGACGCCGGGCACCGGCGCGCCGTCGTGCTCAGCGACCGGGAGATCGCCGACCTGGTCTGAGCTGTCTGCTCGCTCACCTTCGGCGGCCCGCGGCGGTGAGCCTCAGTAGGGTTGGGGCGTCCGTGTACCCCGCTGAACAGGAGAGCCCCGTCGTGACCAGCACCGATCGCACCGCTCCGGTGACCGTCGCCGTCACCGGTGGCGCGGGCCAGATCGCCTACGGGCTGCTCTTCCGCATCGCCTCCGGCGCCATGCTCGGCGCGCGGACGCCGGTGCGGCTGCGGCTGCTGGAGATTCCGGCGGCGGTCGCCTCGCTCGCAGGCGTCGCGATGGAGCTGGAGGACGGCGCCTTCCCGCTGCTGGAGTCGGTCGACATCAGCGACGACCCGTGGACCGGTTTCGCCGGGGCGAATATCGCGCTGCTGGTCGGCGCGCGGCCGCGCACCGCGGGCATGGAGCGCGGCGACCTGCTCGCCGCCAACGGCCCGATCTTCACCGAGCAGGGCGCCGCGATCAACGCCGCCGCGGCGGACGACGTCAAGGTGCTCGTGGTCGGCAACCCGGCCAACACCAACGCCTTCATCGCCGCGAGCAACGCCCCCGACGTTCCCGCCGCGCGCTTCACCGCCATGACCCGGCTGGACCACAACCGCGCGCTCGCCCAGCTGGCCCGGAAGACCGGGGCGCCCGCCGCCGGGATCGCCCGCGTCGCGGTCTGGGGCAACCACTCCGCCACCCAGTACCCGGACATCACGCATGCCACCATCGGCGGCCGGGACGCCCGCGCGGTGATCGCCGACCCGGCGTGGGTGGAGCGCGACTTCATCCCGACCGTGCAGCAGCGCGGGACCGCGATCATCGAGGCGCGCGGCGCCTCCTCCGCGGCCAGCGCGGCGAGCGCCGCCATCGACCACGTCCACGACTGGGTGCTCGGCACCGCGCCGGGCGACTGGACCTCCATGGCGGTGCCGTCGGACGGCTCCTACGGCGTGCCGGAGGGGCTGATCAGCTCCTTCCCGGTGACCTGCGCCGACGGTGAGTACCGGATCGTGCCCGACCTGGAGATCGACGACTTCTCCCGGGCCAGGATCGACCTCAGCGTCGCCGAACTCGCGCAGGAGCGCTCCGCGGTGGTCGACCTCGGCTTCGCCAAGAAGGATTGATTTTTCCGGCCCCGGGCCGGAAGGCGGTCAGTGCTCGGCCGGGCCGACGGTCCAGGTTTCGGGGCCGTCGAGCAGGGTCTGTAGATCGCCCGGCTCTCCGGCGGTGGCGAGCTGGGCCCGCACCCCGTCGTCGTAGGTCGGCCGCGTGACGTCGCGCAGCACCCCGGTGACGACGTGGTTCAGCTGCTGGTCGCCGAGCCGGGCAAGGGCGTGCGCGTACCCGGGGTCGGCGCTGTGCGCGTCGTGCACGACGACCTCGACGTCGCCCACCTCGTCCGCCCGCGCCACCGCGAGCCCGAAACCCGAGCGCACGACGGCGAATTCGCGCTCGGCGCCGAAGCGCAGCGGCTCGCCGTGCCGGAGCGGGATCAGGCGCCGCGGCGCCTCTTCGCGGCGCAGCACGTCGAACGAGCCGTCGTTGAAGATCGGGCAGTCCTGCAGGATCTCCACGAAGGCGGCGCCCCGGTGCGCGGCCGCCGCCCGCAGCACCTCGGTGAGCCCGGCCCGATCCGAATCCAGCGCCCGGCCGACGAAACTCGCGTCCGCGCCGAGCGCGAGCGCCAGCGTGTCGAAGGGGTGGTCCACCGAGCCGAGCGGCGTCGACTTGGTGACCGTTCCCGGCTCCGAGGTCGGCGAGTACTGCCCCTTGGTGAGCCCGTAGATCCGGTTGTTGAACAGCAGGATCGTCAGGTTCACATTGCGCCGCAGTGCGTGGATCAGGTGGTTGCCGCCGATCGAGAGCGCGTCGCCGTCGCCGGTCACCACCCACACCGAGAGGTCCGGCCTGGTCACCGCGAGCCCGGTGGCGATGGCGGGCGCCCTGCCGTGGATGGAGTGGATGCCGTAGGCGTCCAGGTAGTACGGGAAGCGGCTGGAGCAGCCGATCCCGGAGACGAACATCAGGTTCTCCCGGCGCAGCCCGAGCTCGGCGAGGAAGCCGCGCACCGTGGCCAGGATGACGTAGTCGCCGCAGCCGGGGCACCACCGCACCTCCTGGTCGGTGGCGTAGTCCTTCGGCTGCTGCGGGGTGAGCGCCAGCGGCACGTGGGCGAGCCCGGTGTGCCCGTCGGTGATCGTCATCGGACGCCCCCGGTCCGGTAGGTCGCCCGCGCGCGGGCGGCGACGTCCTTGTCCAGCTCCAGGTCCCGGATCGAGCCGTCCAGCGCGGCGTCGATCACCCCGGCCAGCTCCGCGGTGGGGAAGGCGGTGCCGGTGGTCCTCGTCCACGGCACCACGTCCACCAGGTAGCGGGCGCGCAGCAGCAGCGCCAGCTGCCCGCCGTTCAGCTCCGGCGCCACCACCGTGCGGTACCGGCCGAGCACCGCGCCGAGGTTCGCCGGGAAGGGGTTGAGGTGGCGCAGCTGCGCGTGCGCGACCGCGCGGCCGCGTCGGCGCGCCCGCCGGCAGGCCTCGCCGATCGGGCCGTACGAGCTGCCCCAGCCGATCAGCAGCACCTCGGCGGCGCCGTCCGGGTCGTCCACCTCCAGGTCGGGCACCGCGACGCCGTCGATCTTGGCCCGGCGCAGCCGGACCATGAGGTCGTGGTTGGCCGGGTCGTAGGAGATGTCGCCGGTGCCGTCGGCCTTCTCCAGCCCGCCGATCCGGTGCGCCAGCCCCGGGGTTCCCGGCACCGCGTACGGGCGGGCCAGCGTCTCCGGGTCGCGGGCGTAGGGCAGGAACTCGCGCTCGGGATCGGCTGCGGCGAAGCCGGGGTCGATCGGCTCCAGCTCGGCGATGCGCGGGATCGCCCACGGCTCGGAGCCGTTCGCGATGGCGCCGTCGGAGAGCAGCAGTACCGGGGTGCGGTAGGTGAGCGCGATCCGGGCTGCCTCGAGCGCGGTGCCGAAGCAGTCGGCGGGGGAGCGCGGGGCCAGCACCGGCACCGGCGACTCCCCGTTGCGGCCGTACAGCGCCTGCAGCAGGTCGGCCTGCTCGGTCTTGGTGGGCAGCCCGGTGGAGGGGCCGCCGCGCTGCACGTCGATCACCACCAGCGGGACCTCGGTCATCACCGCCAGCCCGATCGTCTCGCTCTTCAGCGCGAGCCCGGGGCCGGAGGTGCTGGTGACCCCGAGCGCGCCGCCGAGCGCGGCCCCGAGCGCCGCGCCGATTCCCGCGATCTCGTCCTCGGCCTGGAAGGTGGTGACGCCGAACGCCTTGTGCCTGCTCAGTTCGTGCAGGATGTCCGAGGCCGGGGTGATCGGGTAGCTGCCGAGGAACACCGGGATCCCGGCCAGCCTGCCCGCCGTGACGATGCCGTAGGCGAGCGCGGTGTTCCCGGTGATCTGCCGGTAGGTGCCGGCGGGCAGCGCGGCCGGGGCGACGTGGTAGGTGGTGGCGAAGCTCTCCGTGGTCTCGCCGTAGGCGAACCCGGCCCGGAAGGCGAGCAGGTTCGCCTCCGCGATCTCCGGCCGCTTCGCGAACTTCTCCCGCAGGAAGCGCTCGGTGCCGCCGATCGGGCGGCCGTACATCCAGGAGAGCAGCCCGAGCGCGAACATGTTGCGCGCCCGCTTGCCGTCCTTCTTGCCCGCGCCCGCCGCCTCGGTGGCGCCCGCGGTGAGCGCGGTCATCGGCACCCGGTGCACGACCAGGTCGCCGAGAGTGCCGTCCTCCAGCGGACTCCCGGCATACCCGGCCTTGGCCAGGTTGCGCCGGGTGAACTCGTCGGTGTCCACGATGACGGTGCCGCCGCGCGGCAGCTCGGCCAGGTTGGCGGCGAGCGCGGCCGGGTTCATGGCGACCAGCACGTCGGGCTGGTCGCCCGCGCTGAGGATGTCGTGGTCGGCGATCTGGATCTGGAACGACGACACCCCGGGCAGCGTGCCCTGCGGCGCCCTGATCTCGGCCGGGAAGCTGGGCTGGGTGGCGAGGTCGTTGCCGAAGGCCGCCGCCTCGTGCGTGAAGCGATCCCCGGTGAGCTGCATGCCGTCGCCGGAATCACCGGCGAAGCGGATGACGACGCGGTCCAGCGGGGTCGGCGTGCGGGCCTTCGCCGGATGCTCGGGGGGCACAGTCACTGCCTGCCTCACCGTCCTCGTCGTCGAGTGGTGCTCGGGGCGCACCCGCCAAGGTACTCCGGCGGGGCGGCGCCGTCCGGCGTACTCGCGGGTACCGGCTCAGCCGAAGAGGGCGAGCTGCGGGGCGGGCCCCGGCTCGGGCCGCCGCACCGGTGCGCTGGCGACGCTGTCGCGCACCAGCCCGTGCCGCTCGCGCAGCGGGTCGACCCGCCCGCGCAGCCAGCTCGCGTACTCCGGCGAGACCGTGGCGCCGCGCCCGTACAGCTGCCGGTAGCGGCGCAGCAGCGCCGGGTGGTGCTCGGCCACCCAGCCGAGGAACCAGCCCCTGGTACTGCCGCGCAGGTGCATGGGGAAGGCGGTCGCCGACTCCGCCCCGGCCCGCGCCAGCGCGCCGAACAGCGCGTCCAGCTGCTCGCTGCCGTCGGTGAGGTACGGGATCACCGGCGCCACCATGACGTTCACCGCGAACCCGGCGTCGGCGAGCGCGGCGATCAGCTCCAGCCGCGCCTTCGGCGCCGGGGTGCCCGGCTCGAGGCCGCGGTGCAGCTCCGGGTCGAGCATCGAGAGCGAGACCGCGATCCGCACCGGCACCTCGCCCGCCGCCGAGGCGAGCAGCGGCAGATCCCGGCGCAGCAGGGTGCCCTTGGTGAGCACCGAGAACGGCGTGCCGGATGCGGCGAGCGCCCGGATGATGCCGGGCATCAACCGGTACCGGCCCTCGGCGCGCTGGTAGGGGTCGGTATTGGTGCCGAGCGCGACCGGTTCGCGGCGCCAGGACTTCCGGCGCAGCTCGCGCCGGAGCACCGCCGCCACGTTGGTCTTCACCACGAGCTGGGAATCGAAATCCGCGCCCGCGTCCAGCTCGAGGTACTCGTGCGTCGGGCGGGCGAAGCAGTAGCGGCAGGCGTGCGAGCAGCCCCGGATGGGGTTCACCGTCCAGCGGAACGGGAGCGTCGAGTTCTCCGGCACCTCGTTCAGCGCGCTCTTGCAGAGCACCTCGTGGAAGGTGATCCCCTCGAATTCCGGCGTGCGGACGGTGCGGACGAAGTCGGCCCGGCTCAGCCCGGGTAGCGCGCCGTCGTCCGCGTCGAGGGACTGCCCCTGCCACCGCACGCCATCAGTCGAACACCCGTTCTAGGCGGTGTCAAGCGTGTCCGCGGCGGCCCGGCGCGGCGGGAGGGTGCCATCGACGAAGAAGCGCACCAGGTCGGAGACGGTTTCGGTCATCGGCCGCGGCTGATATCCGAGTTCCGTGCTCGCCCTGCTGTGATCGACCTCCGGCGCGGAGACCAGCGCGCCGAGCGCGGCCTTCGAGACGACATCGGTCTTGAGCAGCTTGCCGAGCGGGGCCAGCAGCGGGATCGCCCGCTCGATCGGGCGGGCCGGGATGGTGAAGCGCGGCCCGCGGGTGCCGCCCGCGCGCGCGGCGGTCCGGCACAGCTCCGGCATCCGGACCATCTCGCCGCCGAGCAGGTAGTTCTCGCCGGTGCGGCCGCGCTCGCCCGCCAGGATCAGCCCGTGCGCGACATCGCGCACGTCGACCAGGTCGAAGGCGCCGTCGATCATGGCCGGGATCCGGCCGCGGGCGGCGTCGCGCAGCGTCCGGTTGATCCGGGAGAGCGGCGTGCCGTTGTCCGCGGGGCCGTAGACGCCGGTCGGGTTGCAGAGCACCGCGTCCAGCCCCCGCTCGATCACCGTGCGCAGCTCCTGCTCGCCCGCCCACTTGGAGCGGTCGTAGACCGGGAGGCCCGGGTCGGTGGAGCGCCCGGAGCTCTCGTCGATCCGGCCGCCGCACCCGTACTGGTCGTAGGCGTGGATGGAGCTGGCATGCACCAGCCGCCGCGCGCCGGTCGCGAGCGCGGCCTCGGCGACCACCCGGACGCCCCTGGTGTTCACCCGCCAGGCCAGATCGTTCCGGTCGGCCAGGGTGATCACCGCGACCAGGTGGTAGACGATCTCGGCGCCGTCGATCGCGGCGCGCACGGCGTCCGGGTTCAGCACGTCGGCGCCGACCCAGGTGACGCCGTCCGCGGCGGGCCCGGCGGGAACGGCCCGGTCGACGGCGATCACCCGGTGACCGCGGTCGGTGAGCAGGGGGAGGAGGTTGGAGCCGAGGTATCCCGCGGCGCCGGTCACTGCGACCTTCATGGCGACGAGAATATAGAACTTGTTCTAAATTGCAACACGTTCTACTTTTTTCGGACATTCGGCAGGCTGAATCGGTGCAGGACTCTGCGTTATATTGAGCCGACGAACGTGTACGACGATGTTGGGGGGCAACTCGGATGACCGATCTCTCGGTGGACACCGACGGGGTGCGGGATTTCGCCGCGACGAACGCCGGGGCGGCGGCGCAGATCGCCGGGGCGGGGAATTTCGACGCGGTGGCCAATGTATCCGCGCTGACGCCGGTCTTCGGCCTGATCGGGGCCGACTACCTGGTCATGTTCGCGGCCGCGCAGGTGCTGCAGGCACGCGATATCAACGATCTCTCGGGCAAGGTCGGCAACCTCTCGAACTCCGCGTTCAACGCGGCCGCCGCCTTCGACGGCCAGGAGATCGCCAGCGCGGCCGGGCTCGGCGCGATCGGGGGCGCGCAGTGAGGCCGCTGGACACCGGCGTGATCGGCCCGGCCGCGGAGCCGGAGCAGTACGCGCACGAGGCGCTCACCGCCACCATCGACCCGTCGCACTACGCGATCCAGGACGTGGTGCTGCCGCAGCTGCCCGCCGATCTCGAGCCCGTCGAGGCGCCCGAATTCGTGCTCTCGCAGCGGATCACGGACGAGCCGGGCGGCACCTCGGCGCTGCCTGGCGGGCTGCCCGGGCTCTCCGGCCATGGCACCGGCGACGGCGCGCAGGACCTGCTCGCCGGGCTGCCGCCTGAGGTCGCGAGCGGGGCCGACGCCATGCTCGGCACCGCCACCGGGGCGCTGGACGGCGCGAATCAGCTGGCGCAGCAGGCGAGTTCGGCGCTCGGTGCGGCGGTGGCGCCGGTCGCAGGCGGCGCGCAGCAGGCCGCGCGGGACAGCGGGCTGCTCGGCGGCGACACCGGCGCCGCCGCGGCGCCGCTGCCCGCACTGCCCGCCGACCCGGTCGGCGCGCTGCTCAGCGGGCTCGCGCTGCCCGCGCTGCCCGGCGTCGACCTGCTGATGAAGCCGATCCTGGATCTGCTCGGCAGCTTCGGCACCGGCGTGCTCGGCGCGCTCGACCCGACCGCCGTCCTCAGCGCCTCCTCCAAGGTCATCGACACCGCGATGCAGGTGGCCAAGGGCAGTCTCACGACCGTCGACCAGCTGTGGCAGGGCCAGGCCGCGCGCAACGCGCAGGTGGTGGGGCAGCAGGCGCAGAACCAGGGCACCGAGACCAGCCAGCGCGGGATCGACATCTCCGAGATCACCCAGCGCGCCGCGTCCGCCGTGCAGCAGGGCAACGCGCAGCTGCTCGGCATCGCCTCCTCGCTCGCCGGCCAGGCGGTCGCGCTCGCCCCGGTGATCGTGACCCCGCCCGCGCAGGCGACGCTGATGGCGACCGCCACCGAGCACCTGGGCCAGGCGGTGGCGGTGGCCAACGCCACCCGCGGCGACCTGGCGGGCAAGACGGCCGAGCTCACGGCTGCGGTCAACCAGCTGATCGCGCCCGGCGGCGGGCCCGCGCCGCAGGAGGTGGCGCAGGCGGTGATGCAGAACATCGCCGAGCCGATCATGTCGCAGGCCAAGGACGGGGTGGAGTCGGCGACCACCGCCGCCGGGCTGGACACCCCGACCCTGCCCGGCACGACGCCCGCCTCGACCACCCCGGCCTCGGTGACGCCGAGCGGCACGCCGAGCACCACCCCCGGCACGCCTGGCATCGTGCCCGGCTCGCCGACCCGCTCCGGCACCCCCGGCTACAGCCCGGGGACACCGAGCAGCACCGTGACGCCGAAGGCGGCGACCCCGATGCCGAACGCGGTGGTCTCGCCGATGCGCGGGGTGCCAGGCGTGCCGGGAACCCCGCTGGCCACCGGCGTGCCGAGCACGACGGCGACCTCGACCTCGGGCTCGTCCGGCTTCATGGGCGGTGCGGGCGGCGCGGCGGGCGCGGGGCAGCGCGGCGACGACGAGCACGGCCGGAACGTGCAGCCGTACCAGAGCCGGACCGGCAACGACGACCTCACCGGCCCGCTCGGGGAGTCGACGCCCGAGGTGATCGGGGCGACGCACACCGACGAGCTGTTCGGCACCGACTACGACCAGGACCAGTTCTGAGCCTCCGGGGCGGGCGGGCGCCCGCCCCGGAGGCAGCTCAGCGCTTCTCCTGGAAGGCGTCGAGCACCTTCCGGTAGAGCTGGTCGAAGCGGTCCCGCGCCTTCTTCTGGTCGTCGTTCAGCCCGTCGCTGAAGCCGGGGGCGTAGACGATGGCGTGCACCGCTTCGGCGTCCCGCTCCGGCATGACGTCGATGATGCGCGAGCCCTGGTCGGAGACGGACGGCAGACCGAGGTCCAGCTCCGCCAGCTCCGCCGTCTCGCGCACCGCCGCCTTCAGGACGTCGGCGGGGACCGTTCCCTCGACCTCGTGCGGCGCGGCGTCCGGCCCGCGGTCCGTTGCGATGGCGTCCGGCACCCGCACCGCGCGGCCGTCGGCGTACACCTGTAGCTCCGGGCGCAGGTCAACCCTGGTCTGCCAGCCGTTCGGGATGGCGGTCAGGGTGAGCAGCGGGACGGCGGCGGAGGGTGGCGTCGCGCTCGGCGTCGCGGGCTCGGCGTGTGCCGTGCCCGCCCCGCCGAGCAGGGCGGAGATCAGCAGCACCGGCAGCAGCAGTGCTCGTCGCATCGTGTGTCCTTCTCTCGGAACGGCTTCGGGAGGGTTCCCGGCCGCAGACGATGGTCAGCGCAGAGCAGGGGGGTTGTCCAGGTTTCGCGCCGAATAGGTGTCGCACGCAGCCAACTGGCCGGTTCGGTACCCGGTGAGGAACCACTTCTGCCGCTGGTCCGACGAGCCGTGCGTCCACGCCTCCGGATTGACCCGGCCCTGCGAGGCCCGCTGGATCCGGTCGTCGCCGACGGCCGCCGCCGCGGAGAGCGCGTCCTTGATGTCGGTCTCGGTGAGCGGCTTCAGGAACGGGGTGTCGCTGCCCGGCGCCGGGGTCTTGTCGGCGTAGTGCGCCCAGAGCCCGGCGTAGCAGTCGGCCTGCAGCTCGGTGCGCACCGCGCCGGACTCGGGGCCCTGCGGGTCGTTCTGCGCCCTCGCGATATCGCCGAGCTGGGTCTGGATGTGGTGCCCGACCTCGTGCGCGACGACGTACTCCTGGGCCAGCGGGCCGCCGCTGGAGCCGAACCGGTCCACCAGCTCCTGGAAGAACGAGGTGTCGAAGTAGGCGTTGTTGTCGGCCGGGCAGTAGAACGGGCCGACCTCGCTGGTGGCATTGCCGCAGCCGGTGCTCACCGCGCCGGTGAAGAGCGTCAGCTTCGGCTTCTCGTACTGCGCCCTTGCCTGCGCGGGCAGCTGCTCGGTCCAGACCGCGTCCAGGCTCTGCGCGGTGAGCACCACCCGGCAGTCCACGTAGCGGTTCGCGTCCGCGCCGGTCCTGCAGTGCTCCGGGGTGCCCTCGGTGGCGCTCTGCCCCTCGGTGCCGCCCGCTCCGGTGAACTGGCCGAGGATCGAGCCGGGGTCGCCGCCGAGCAGCAGCGCCAGCACCACCAGGATGATGCCGCCCGCGCCACCGCCGAGCGCGATCTTGCCGCCCCGCCCCGGCCCGCCGCTGGAGGCTCGATTCGGGTCGATCTGCAGGCCCTCGTTGAAGGTCATGTCGTCGCTTTCTGTTCGAACTGCCCGCGCGCCGGTACAGCTTGGCACGGCTATACCCGCTCGGGGTGGACGGATATCGGTTTCCCCTCGCTCGGCGGGTCTCACTACGATGGCTACCGCACTGGTCACGCCCTACCGGTGCCCGGACCCCGTCGAAAGGAACCCCGTGCTGCGCACCCACTTGGCCGGCTCGCTGCGAAGCGAGCACGCCGGCCAGACCGTCACCCTCACCGGATGGGTGGCCCGGCGGCGGGACCACGGCGGCGTGATCTTCATCGATCTGCGCGATGCCTCCGGGGTGGTGCAGGCGGTGTTCCGGCAGGGTGAAGCCGCCGGGCAGGCGCACCGGCTGCGCGCCGAGTACTGCGTGCGGATCACCGGCGCGGTGGAGCAGCGGCCGGACGGCAACGAGAACCCGGAGCTGCCGACCGGCGCGATCGAGATCGACGTCACCGAGCTGGAGGTGCTGAACGAGAGCGCCCCGCTGCCGTTCCAGCTGGACGAGCAGCCCGGCGAGGAAACCCGGCTCAAGTACCGCTACCTCGACCTGCGGCGGGACACTCCCGCGCACGCGATCCGGCTGCGCTCGAAGGCCAACGCCGCCGCCCGCTCGGTGCTGGCGGGGCACGAGTTCATCGAGGTCGAGACGCCGACGCTGACCCGCTCCACGCCCGAGGGCGCGCGCGACTTCCTGGTGCCCGCGCGACTGCAGCCGGGCAGCTTCTACGCCCTGCCGCAGAGCCCGCAGCTCTTCAAGCAGCTGCTCATGGTCGGCGGCATCGAGCGCTACTACCAGATCGCGCGCTGCTACCGGGACGAGGACTTCCGCGCCGACCGGCAGCCCGAGTTCACTCAGCTCGACCTGGAGATGAGCTTCGTCCGGCAGGAGGACGTGATCCTGCTCGCCGAGCAGATCCTGGCCGCGCTGTGGAAGCTGATCGGCTACGAGATCCCGACCCCGATCCCGCACATGACCTACGCCGAGGCCATGCGGCGCTACGGCTCGGACAAGCCGGACCTGCGCTTCGACGTCGAGATCACCGAGTGCGCCGAGTACTTCGCGAACACCCCGTTCCGGGTGTTCCAGGCGCCGTACGTCGGCGCGGTCGTCATGCCTGGCGGCGCGAGCCAGCCGCGGCGGCAGCTGGACGCCTGGCAGGAGTGGGCCAAGCAGCGCGGCGCCAAGGGGCTGGCCTACGTGCTGGTCGGCGCGGACGGCGAGCTGGGCGGGCCGGTGGCCAAGAACCTCAGCGAGCAGGAGCGGGCCGGGCTGGCCGCGCACGTCGGCGCGCAGCCCGGCGACTGCGTCTTCTTCGCGGCCGGGCCGGCCAAGGCGCAGCGCGCGCTGCTCGGCGCGGCGCGCGGCGAGATCGCGCGCAAGGTCGGGCTGATCGACGAGAACGCCTGGTCCTTCGTCTGGATCGTGGACGCCCCGCTCTTCGAGCCCGCCGCCGACGCCACCGCGGGCGGCGACGTCGCGCTCGGGCACTCGGCCTGGACGGCCGTGCACCACGCCTTCACCTCGCCGAAGCCGGAGTCGCTGGAGACCTTCGACACCGACCCGGGCGCGGCGCTCGCCTACGCCTACGACATCGTCTGCAACGGCAACGAGATCGGCGGCGGCAGCATCCGCATCCACCGCCGCGACGTGCAGGAGCGGGTCTTCGCGGTGATGGGCATCGAGCCGGAGGAGGCACGGGAGAAGTTCGGCTTCCTGCTCGATGCCTTCGCCTTCGGCGCCCCGCCGCACGGCGGCATCGCCTTCGGCTGGGACCGGATCGTCGCGCTGCTGGCCGGGCTCGACTCGATCCGCGAGGTCATCGCCTTCCCGAAGACCGGCAACGGCGTCGACCCGCTCACCGACGCGCCCGCCCCGATCACCCCGCAGCAGCGCAGGGAGGCCGGGCTGGACGCCAAGCCGGAGAAGGACAAGGCGAAGGGCAACGGCGTCGCCGCTGCCGCCCAGCAGAACTGAGCGCGAACGGGCGGCGGTCAACGGTGACCGCCGCCCGTTCGGGCACACCGGGGGAGTGCGCGCCACCATGAGCGTGCGGATCGCTGCCTTCTCGCGACCGGTGACCGGGTCACACGGGCGAGAGCGCGCCGCCCGTGAGCGTGCGGAACGCGTAGGTCACCGCGAGGGTGGCGATCGGGAATGCGACGAGCAGCCCGAGCCCGCAGGCCAGGAACCCGAGCAGCGTGATCACCAGCACGGCCAGCGTCAGCAGCACGACCGGCCAGAGGTTGCCGACCACCAGCCCCGCGCTGGCCCGCAGCGCGGCGAACGGTCCGAGGTCCTGGTCGATCACGAAGTGCAGCGCGAACATGCACAGCACGCCCACCACGATCCCGGGCAGCAGGCAGAACGCCGAGGCCAGCAGGGTCAGGGTGAAGGCGAGCAGCGCGGTGAGCACCACGTTGCCGGTGTTCAGGTACTGGAAGAACGCCCCGAAAGTGGGCCGGTGCCCGTCGCATTCGTAGAGCGCGCCGCGGATCATGGCCGCCTGCAGCACCCAGACGCCGACGATCAGCACCAGGAACAGCAGCAGCACGGCGAAGAGCGAGGTCGGTTCGAAGACCCGGACCACGAGCACGAACACCAGGTAGAGCAGGACGCCGAGCGCCGAGATCGCGATCCAGGTCGGCATGTCGGCGCGGAACTTCTCCCAGCCGTAGCTGATCGCCCGCCCGACGTCCAGCGCCTCCGGCGCGCGGTTCTCGTAGCCGTACTGCGGCCGGTCGTCCGGGTAGGCGCTGGCGCCGGAGCCGCTGTACATCTGCTCGGTGGGGTCCGGCCCGGTGCCTTGCGGGCCGTATGCCGGGCCCCCGTATCCCGGACCGTCCGGTCCGGGATCGTAACCGGGGGGCGCGGGTTGCGGCGCGGAGTGCTTCGGCCCGGTACCCTGAGGCTGCGAGCCGGGCTGGCCGTAACTGTCGGTCATCGTCCGGAGACCCTTTCGACGCGGGGGCGGTGGCGGCGGAATGCCAAGCCTACGCGGAGATGGTGTGCCCACGCCGAAGGTCGGATCATGGTGTGCCACACCGTGGTCGAGATCGTGACAACCCGACTCGCGCGGGCGATGTCAAGCACGGCGGCGCGTGTCGCGCGGTCGCCGTGCGGGACACGCCGGGCGACGCGGAAAGGTTGTCGAACCGCTCGCTGAAAGTGACCCGATGCGAGTACTTTGAGAGACGATGACCGCACTATTGGCCGAACGCGCCGCCGAAGTCGTGGCCGCAGCGCAACATTTGCTCACGAAGCGAATGGGCGCTCCGGTGAAGCTGAGTGACCCGACCGAACTCGGCGGGAGCGGCAGAACCACGGTTCTGCGGGTCCGCGTCGCGGAGAACGCCTTCTCCCTACCGCGCACGCTGATCGTCAAGCAGGTGAACGGCTCCGGTGCGCCCGGCGTGCCGGGCAGCGTGGTGCCCGGAGTCGTCGGCAGCGACTCCGCCTTCCTGCGCGAAGCCGTCTCCTACCAGTTCACCACCGCGCTGAGCCGGGAGCACCGCCCCGGCGCCTACCTGGTCGCCTACGACCTGCCCGCCCGGCTGCTGATCCTCAGCGACCTCGGCGAGAACGCCAAGATGACCCATGTGCTGCGCGCGGGCACCCAGACCGCCACGCACAACAGCCTGATGGCGTACGCGCAGGCGCTCGGCCGGATGCACGCCGCGACCGTCGGCCGGGAGGCCGATTTCGTCGCGCTGCTGCGCCGGGTCGACGTGGTGCACCGGATGGACGGCATCGCCCAGCAGGCGCAGGCCGCCGTCTCCGAGGTGCCCGGCATGCTCGAGCGCGAGCTCGGCGTCGACGTGCCCGGCGAGATCGCCGAGCGCATCGTGCGCGGCAACCGGCTCTTCAGCGCCGGCCGCTTCCGCGCCTTCAGCCCCTCGGACCTGTGCCCGGACAACGTCATCCTGAACGAGGAGGGCGCGCGGTTCCTCGACTACGAGTGGGGCGGCTTCCGGGACGCCTCGCTGGATGTCGCGTACGCGCTGGTCTCCTTCCCCGGCTGCCTCTGCGACATCGAGCTCTCCCGCAAGCGGGGGCAGCAGATGATCGAGGCCTGGCGCTCCGAGGTGGTCGGGGTCTGGCCCGCGCTCGCCGACGACGCGATGCTGGCCGAGCGGATCCTGGAGGCCAGGCTCATCTGGGTGTGGCTGAGCACCTACTGGTTCCTGCCCGTCGACCACCAGCGGATCGCCGCCGCCCGCCAGCACGGCCTCTCGGTGCCGCGCTCGGAGGCGCTGATCAACCGGTGGGCCGCGCTGGCCGAGGATGCCCGCTGCATCGGCGACGACCACGTCGGCGACTTCGCCGAGCGGGTCTCCGCGACGCTGGAGGAGCGCTGGTCGGTCTGACCGCTCGGCTCGCGGAGCCGCGTCCGACCCGGCCGGTACGGTCGAACCCATGAGCGAAGGGCTGTTCGACGTGCCCGGATCGGCGGCCGCCGAGCCGGAATTCGCCGCGGTCGAATTCCGCGGTGCGGGCGACCTGGTTCCGCTCGCCGTCCGGATGCGCCCGGAGACGCTGGACGAGGTGGTCGGCCAGCAGCACCTGCTCGGCCCCGGCTCCCCGCTGCGCCGCCTGGTCGAGGGCTCCGGTGCGGCATCGGTGCTGCTCTACGGCCCGCCGGGGACCGGGAAGACCACACTCGCCTCGCTGGTCTCCACCGCGACCGGCCGCCGCTTCGAGGCGCTCTCCGCGCTGTCGGCCGGGGTCAAGGAGGTGCGCGGCGTCATCGAGCTGGCCAGGCGCAGGCTCACCGCGGGGGAGCAGACCGTGCTCTTCATCGACGAGGTGCACCGGTTCTCCCGGACCCAGCAGGACGCGCTGCTCGCCGCCGTGGAGAACCGGATCGTGCTGCTGGTCGGCGCCACCACCGAGAACCCCTCCTTCTCCGTCGTCTCGCCGCTGCTCTCCCGCTCGCTGGTGCTGCAGCTGCGCCCGCTCACCCCGGACGACATCCGCGCGGTGCTGCGGCGCGCGCTCGCCGACCCGCGCGGCCTCGCCGGTGCCCACACCGTCACCGACGAGGCCATGGAGCACCTGGTGCGGATCGCGGCCGGCGATGCCAGGCGCGCGCTCACCGCGCTGGAGGCGGCGACCTCGTCGGCCACCGGGGGCACCGTCGACCTGGCGCTGGTCGAGGCCAGCGTGGACGAGGCCGCCGTGCGCTACGACCGCGCCGGCGACCAGCACTACGACGTGATCAGCGCGTTCATCAAGTCCATCCGGGGCTCCGACGTGGACGCCGCGCTGCACTACCTGGCCCGGATGATCAGCGCGGGCGAGGACCCGCGGTTCATCGCGCGCAGGCTCGTCGTGCACGCCAGCGAGGACGTCGGCATGGCCGACCCCACCGCGCTGCAGACCGCGATCGCCGCCGCGCAGGCCGTGCAGCTGATCGGCATGCCGGAGGCCAAGCTGGCGCTGGCCCAGGCCACCATCCACCTGGCGACCGCGCCGAAATCCGGGGCGGTGGTCGCGGCGATCGGCGCGGCGCTCTCCGACGTCGGGGCGGGCAAGGCCGGTTCGGTGCCGCCGCACCTGCGCGACGGGCACTACGCGGGCGCCGCCGGGCTCGGCAACGCGCAGGGGTACCGCTACCCGCACGACCACCCCGGCGGGGTGCTCGCGCAGCAGTACCCGCCGGACGAGCTGGTCGGCGTCGACTACTACGCGCCGACCGAGCACGGCGCCGAGCGCGAGGTCGCCGCCAGGGTCGGAAAACTGCGCCGGATCGTGCGCGGGCTGCGCACCGGGCCGGGCAGCGGAAAATCGGATGAACCGGGCCGGTAGGCTGGACTTCCGTGCAGACCCACGACATCCGACGGCGCTTCCTGGACCATTTCGTCCGTGCCGGACACACCGAGGTGCCGAGCGCCTCGCTGATCCTGGCGGACCCCAACCTGCTGTTCGTGAACGCGGGAATGGTGCAGTTCAAGCCGTACTTCCTGGGGCAGGAGGAGCCGCCCTACCCGCGCGCGACCAGCGTCCAGAAGTGCGTGCGGACCGGTGACATCGACGAGGTCGGCATCACCACGCGGCACAACACCTTCTTCCAGATGGCGGGCAACTTCTCCTTCGGTGACTACTTCAAGGAGCAGGCCATCGGCTTCGCCTGGGAGCTGATCACCAAGTCGCAGGAGCAGGGCGGCTACGGCTTCGACCCGGAGCGGATCTGGGTCACCGCCTACGAGTCCGACCCCGAGGCCGCCGAGATCTGGCAGCGGGTCGCCGGGATCCCGGCCGAGCGGATCCAGTTCCGCGACGGCAAGGACAACTACTGGGACATGGGGGTACCCGGCCCGGGCGGCCCGTGCTCGGAGATCTACTACGACCGCGGCCCCGCCTACGGCCGCGACGGCGGCCCGGTCGCCGACGAGGATCGCTACATCGAGATCTGGAACCTCGTCTTCATGCAGGACATCCGCGGTGACCGGAGCCCCAAGCAGGGCCACCCGCCGATCGGCACGCTGCCGAAGAAGAACATCGACACCGGCATGGGCGTCGAGCGGATCGCCATGCTGCTGCAGGGCGTCGAGAACGTCTACGAGACCGACCTGCTGCGCCCGATCATCGCCAAGGCCGAGCAGCTCACCGGCCGTGGCTACGGCGCCGATCCCGGCGACGACGTGCGCTTCCGGGTGATCGCCGACCACGCGCGCAGCTCCGCCATGCTCATCTCGGACGGGGTGAACCCGGGCAACGACGGCCGCGGCTACGTGCTGCGCAGGCTGCTGCGCCGGATCGTGCGCTCGGCCCGGCTGCTCGGCGCCGAGAAGCCGGTGATGGCCGAGCTGATCACCGTCGTCTCCGAGCTCATGGCGCCCTCGTACCCGGAGCTCGGCACCGACTTCCGCCGGATCGAGACCGTCTCCGTCGGCGAGGAGACCGCCTTCCTCAAGACCCTGAGCACCGGCTCCACCCTGTTCGACACCGCCGTCACCGAGGTGAAGGCGAAGGGCAGCAGCACGATTCCCGGCTCCGAGGCGTTCACCCTGCACGACACCTACGGCTTCCCGATCGACCTCACCCTGGAGATGGCCGCCGAGGCCGGGCTCAGCGTGGACGAGGCGGGATTCCGCTCGCTCATGGCCGAGCAGCGGCAGCGCGCCAAGGACGACGCGGCCGCCCGCAAGCACGCGCACGCCGACCTCAGCGTCTACAAGGAGCTGATCGATCGCAGCGCCACCGAGTTCACCGGCTTCGCCGAGCTGACCTCCGAGGCCACCGTGCTCGCGCTGCTGGCCGACGGGGTCCGGGTACCGGTCGCCTCCGAGGGGCAGCAGGTCGAGGTGATCCTGGATCGCAGCCCGCTCTACGCGGAGTCCGGCGGGCAGATCGCCGACCGCGGCACCATCACCGCCACCGGGCTCCGGCTGCGCGTCGACGACGTGCAGAAGATCGCCAAGAAGCTGTGGGTGCACAAGGGGACCGTCGAGCAGGGCGCCGTCACCGAGGGCGACGTGGTGCTCGCCCAGGCCGACCCGGCCTGGCGCCGCGGCGCCACCCAGGGCCACTCCGGCACGCACATGGTGCACGCCGCGCTGCGCCAGGTGCTCGGCCCGAACGCGGTGCAGGCCGGCTCCCTGAACAAGCCCGGCTACCTGCGCTTCGACTTCAACTGGCAGGGCCAGCTCTCCGAGCAGCAGCGCGCCGACATCGAGGCGGTCTCCAACGACGGGGTCGGCGCCGACTTCCCGGTGAACACCTTCGTCACCGACCTGACCGAGGCCAAGCGGATGGGCGCGCTCGCGCTCTTCGGCGAGAACTACGGCTCCGAGGTGCGCGTCGTCGAGATCGGCGGCCCGTTCTCGATGGAGCTCTGCGGCGGCACGCACGTGCAGCACTCCTCGCAGATCGGCCCGATCACGCTGCTCGGCGAGGCCTCGGTCGGCTCCGGCGTGCGCCGCGTCGAGGCCTTCGTCGGGCTGGACTCGTATCGGTACCTGGCCAAGGAGCGGGCGCTGCTGGCCGGCGTCGCCTCCTCGCTCAAGGTGCCCTCCGACGAGGTGCCCGCCCGGGTCGAGCAGCTCGTGGAGCGGCTCAAGGTGGCGGAGAAGGAGCTGGAGCGCAACCGCACCGCCGCCGTGCTGGCGAGCGCGGCCACCTTCGCCGAGCGGGCCGAGCGGGTCGGCTCGGTGCTGCTGGTCGCGGCCGCGGCGCCCGCGGGCATCGGCGGCGGCGACCTGCGCACCCTGGCCACCGACATCAAGGGCAGGCTCGGCAGCGAGCCCGGCGTGGTGGTGCTGCTCGGCAACGCCGACGGCAAGGTGCCGTTCGTGGTCGCGGTGAACAAGCCCGCCCAGGAACTCGGCATCAAGGCCGGTGACCTGGTGGCCGGCTTCGGCCCGAGCATCGCGGGCCGCGGCGGCGGCAAGCCGGAGATGGCGCAGGGCTCCGGCTCCGACCCGTCGGGCATCGAGGCAGGTCTCGCCGCCGTGCGCGGCCGGGTGGGTGAACTCGCCGGCTGATGGCTGATTCCCAACGGCACGGGCCGCAGGCGGGCGCCCGCCCCGCCGACCGGCCGGATCCGGCGAGCGACCCCGGTCGCGGCAGGCGGGTCGGCATCGACGTCGGCAGCGTGCGCGTCGGCGTGGCCTCCAGCGACCCGGACGGCATCCTCGCGACCCCGGTGGAGACCGTGGCGCGGGCGAAGGGGCCGGGCTCGGATTCCGCCACGGCGCCGGATATCACGCGGTTAGCCGAGATTGTGCGGGAGTATGAAGCGGTCGAGGTGATCGTCGGGCTGCCCCGGACATTACGGGGGGAGAACGGCGCGTCGGCCGCCGTGGCCATCGCGTACGCGGATCGGTTGCGGGAAGCGGTCCAACCGGTTCCCGTCCGACTCTCCGACGAACGGTTGACTACCGTGTCAGCTGCACGTGCATTGCGAGACAGCGGGGTTCGCGCACGCGGCAGCCGACGGGTGATCGACCAGGCGGCGGCGGTGGCGATCCTGCAGGGTTGGTTGGACGAACGGAGCTCGGTGGTGAAGTCGGTCGAACGCACGGTGGGACCCGATGGCGAGGTGCCGCCGCATGTCTGACCGCCCGAGCCGGGGGAAGGCGTCCCGGCATGTCTGAGCGCTGGGCGCGGGCCGAGGAGCGCTACCGCCAGAAGGAGGCCGAGCGCCGCTACAAGCGCAGGGCCCCCGCGGCCGCCGAACCCGAGTGGGACGGCTACGACGACGAGACCAGGGTCATCCCCCGCTACGACGACCAGCTGCCGGGCGGCTACCCCGACGAGCCGTACCAGGCGGGCGCCTACCCCGGCGACGGGGTCTACCCGGACGACCCGCCCGGCCACGCCGACCCCGAGCACTACCCGGACGAGGAGCCGCCGCGCCGCGGCCCGCGCAAGCCGCGCCCCGCGGGCGAGTCCAGGCAGCGCCGCGACGACGAGGAGACGGGGACCCGCGCGCGGCGCGGGCCCGGCCGCTCCGGTCGCAAGTCCTCCCGGATCGCCTCCCGCAAGGCCGAGGAGCGCAAGCGCCGCAGGCGCAACTTCTGGCTGATCGGCGCGCTCTTCGCGGTGTTGGTGGTGGCCGCGGTCGGCTACGTCGGGAGCAAGCTGATCGGCGGTTACACCCCGGCCGAGGATTTCGCCGGCCCCGCGGGCGACCCGGTGGTGGTCGAGGTGAAGTCCGGCGACACCGCGACCCAGATCGCCGCCTCCATGTACGACAAGGGCGTGGTCGCGAGCAGCGCCGCCTTCTACGAGGCGGCCGTGCAGAACGCCGCGATGAGCGGCGTGCAGCCCGGCTTCTACGCCATTCCCAGCCGCAGCCCGGCCGCGGCTGCCGTCGCCGAGCTGGTCGGCGGCGCGAGCCGGGTCGGCAACGTGGTGATCTCCGAGGGCAGGCAGCTGCACGATCAGCACGACGTGAACACCACCGCCCGCAAGGAGGGCATCTACACCAAGATCGCCGCGGCCAGCTGCGTCGGCACCACGCCGAAATGCGTGACCTACGAGCAGCTCGACGCCGCGGGCGCCTCCGCCGACCTGGCCGCGCTCGGCGTCCCGGAGTGGGCGCGGGAGGCGGTGCGCGAGGTCCCGGACCGGCAGCGCCAGCTGGAGGGGCTGATCATGGCGGGCTCGCTCGACTTCGATCCCAGCGGCACCCCGGAGCAGATCCTGGCGCAGCTGGTGAGTACGAGCGCGCGCAGCTACGAGGCCTCCGGGCTGCTGCAATCCGGCGCCACCAACCAGCTCACCCCCTACGAGACGCTGATCGCGGCCTCGCTGGTGGAGCGCGAGGCGCTGCCCCAGGACATGGGCAAGGTGGCAAGGGTGATCGTGAACCGGCTGAAGGTGGACCAGCCGCTGCAGTTCGACTCGACGGTGAACTACGCACTGGACAAGACCGAGGTGGCCACCACCGACGCGGACCGGGCCACCAAGACCCCGTGGAACACCTACGCCATGTCCGGGCTGCCCGCCACCCCGATCTCCTCGCCCTCGCTGGAGGCGCTGAAGGCGATGGAGAACCCGACGCCCGGTGTGTGGCTGTACTTCGTGACCATCGACCAGAAGGGCACCACGCTCTTCACCGAGTCCTACGCGGAGCACCTGCGCAATATCGACCGCGCCCTGGAGAGCGGGATCCTCGACAGTGGGCGCTGACGGCGGCCGTGCCCCCGCGGCCGGAAGTGTGCGGCGCGCCGCCGTGCTGGGCAGTCCGATCGCGCACTCGCGCTCGCCGCAGCTGCACCTGGCCGCCTACCGCGCACTCGGGCTGGACTGGAGCTACGAGCGGATCGAGTGCGATGCCGCCGCGCTGCCCGGGCTGGTCGCCGGGCTCGGATCGGAGTGGGCCGGGCTCTCGGTGACCATGCCCGGCAAGGAAGCGGCGCTGGCCGTCGCCGATTCGCGCACGGATCGTGCCGTGCTGGTCGGCTCCGCGAACACCCTGGTGCGGACCGCGGCCGGGTGGCGGGCCGACTGCACCGACGTCGACGGGGTCGCCGGGGCGTTGCGCGAGGCCGGGGTGGCGGCGGTCGAGCGGGCCGTGGTGCTCGGCGCCGGTGGAACCGCCCGCCCCGCTCTGCTGGCGCTCCGCGATCTCGGTGCGTCCGAGGTGACCGTGGTGGCCCGCGACGCGGGCCGGGCCGCCGGCGCGCTGGAGTTGGCGGAGCGGCTCGGGCTGCGCGCCGCGTACACCGACTTCCGGCTCGACGTGCTGCGCGAGCGCTGCGGCGGCGCCGACGTCGTGATCAGCACCGTGCCCGCCGACGCGGCAGGCGCGGTCGCGGCCGCCGTGGCTCGGGCGCCGGTCGTGCTGGACGCGCTCTACCACCCGTGGCCGACCCCGCTCGCGAGCGCCGTCTCGGCCGCGGGGCACACCGTGGTGAGCGGGCTGGAGATGCTGCTGAATCAGGCTTTCGGTCAGGTCGAGCAGTTCACGGGGCAGCGGGCGCCGCGCGCGGCCATGCGCGCCGCGCTCGCCGCGACCCTCGCGGGCTGACCTGTTCCGCCCGTCTCGGACACCCCGGACCGGGCGACCCCGGCATTTCCGCAGGAGCGGTACGGTGCCTTGGTTATGGTGATGGGCATGAACGGTAGGTGGACATGAACACATGGGTGCTGCGCGCGGTGGTTCTCGGCGCGCTGGTGGTGTTCCTGCGGGCCGTCCTCGGCTTCGCGATGGTGAACTGGCCCACCCACGGCGGAGTGCTGCGGCTGCTCTGCCTGCTGGTGCTGCTGGCGGCGGTCGTCGCCTGGGGTGTGCTGGACGGCAGGGCCGATCGCGCGCGCATCGAGCGCGGCGGCGAGGGCGCCGACCTGACCATGCGCTGGCTGCGGGCCGCGCTGGCAGGCGGGATCGGCAGCGGCCTGGTGTCCTGGATCCTCGACCTGCTGCCCCGGTTCGACCTCGGGGACAACGGGCTGCTCTTCGAGCTGACCGCGGGGGCCGCGTTCATCGTGCTGCTGATCTTCGTGCCCGCGCTGATCGGCGGCGCGATCGGCCGCCGGGCCGGTGGTGGTCGCAAGGCCGGCGCCCAGCCGCAGGCCGCGCACGCATAGTTTCGCCGCGCCCGGCCGAGAGCACTCGGCAGGGGCAGGTGGCGTTCGTCCAGAGGGGCGGTCCCGGGAGGGGCCGCCCCTTCGGCGTCAGAGCAGGACGGCGCCGTTGTTCGGCGTGGGCTGCTTGGCGACCACCGAGTAGGCGGCGGCGAGCAGCGCCGGGTCCGGCCCCTCGAGGCGGCCCGGTTTGGCCGGCCCGTCCAGTACCACGAAGCGCAGTACCCCGGAGCGGGTCTTCTTGTCGGTCTGCATGTGCTCGAGCAGTTGCGGCAGCGCGTCCGCGTCGTATCCGGTTGGCAGCCCGAGCGCGGCCAGGATGCTGCGGTGCCGGTCGGCGGTGGCATCGTCGAGGCGCCCGGCCAGCCTGCCCAGTTCGGCGGCGAAGACCAGCCCGACCGAGACGGCGGCACCGTGCCGCCAGCGGTAGCGCTCGCGGCGCTCGATGGCGTGGCCGAGGGTGTGGCCGTAGTTCAGGATCTCCCGCAGCCCGGCCTCCCTGAGGTCGGTGCCGACCACGTCCGCCTTCACCTGGATGGAGCGGCGGATCAGCTCGGGCAGCACGTCGCCGGTGGGGTCGAGCGCGGCCTGCGGGTCGGCCTCGATGAGGTCGAGGATCACCGGGTCGGCGATGAACCCGGTCTTCACGATCTCGGCCATACCGGCCACGATCTCGTTGCGCGGCACCGTCTCCAGCGTCACCAGGTCGACCAGGACGGCGGCGGGCTCGTGGAAGCTGCCGACCAGGTTCTTGCCCGCCTCGGTGTTGATGCCGGTCTTCCCGCCGACCGCGGCGTCCACCATGGCCAGCAGCGTCGTCGGCACGTGCACGATGCGCACCCCGCGCATCCAGGTGGCGGCGACGAAACCGGCCAGGTCGGTGGCGGCGCCGCCACCCAGGCTGACCACGACGTCGTTGCGGGTCAGCCCGATCCGGCCGAGCACCTCCCAGCAGAACCCGGCCACCGCGAGGTCCTTGCCCGCCTCGGCGTCCGGGATCTCGATCCGGTGCGCGTCCACCCCGCTCTCGGCGATCGCGGCGCGTACCGCCTCCGCGGTCTCGGCCAGCGGCGGCTGGTGGAAGATCGCCACCGAGCGGACGCCGCCGCCCGCGGTGACGGACTCGACGAGTTCGCCGAGCAGCCCGCGGCCGACGATCACCTCGTACGGGTCGGCGGTGCGGACCTGGAGACGGATCGGCTCTGTCACGTGTGCTCCGAATCTGTGCGTGTGGTCTGAAGGCGGTTGCGGCCGCGGCCGCGCCGGGCCCTGGCGCGCCGCGCCCGCCCGCCGCCCTCGGCGGACGATGTGCCGGTGGCGGCCGGGTCGGCGGATCCCCCGGAAGACGACTCTCCGGCATCCCCGGCCCGAGCCGAGTCCCGGTTTCCGGTGCCGCGGGCATGAGCGGCGTCGGGATTTCCGGCGGCTCCGGCTCGTCCGGCCGTGCCGGAGTCGCCCGGCGCGTCGGCTCCGGTCGTGGTGCCGCCGTCGGAGGTGGCCTCCGGCCGGCGCCCGGTGGCGGTGACCCGACGTCTGCGGCGCCGCCGCCGGGGCGCGCGGGCCGCGGTGCCCTCCGCGGCGACCCGGTCGCCCGAGATGCGCTCGGTCGCCGCGCGTTCCGGAGGGGTCCTGGTGCTGCCCGCCGTTTTCGCGGCGCGGTCGGCCTCACCGCGCACGGCGGGCTCCTGCCCCTTCCGCCCGGCGGCGCGGGCCCGCGCCCGGCGGCGCGCCCGCGAACGGCTGCCGCCGTGCGCCGGGATGGGAGCGGCGGCGGGCGCGGCGACCTCGGGTGTGTCGATCTCGACGCCGAGCTCGGCCAGGATGGCCCGCACCACGCGGCCGGGGCTGCGCCCGTCGGTGCGCACCCGGATGCTGGAGACCTCGCGGTAGAGCGGCCGCCGGATGCGCATGAGCTCCCGGTACTTGGCCCCGGGATCGGCGCCGTTGAGCAGCGGCCGCCCGGTGCTCGCCCCGGTCCGGCGCAGCCCCTCGGCGACGCTGATCTCCAGGTACACCACCGTGCGCTCGCGCAGCAGCGCCCTCGTGCTCGCGGAGAGCACGGCACCCCCGCCGAGCGAGACCACGCCGAGTTCGTCGAGCACGGCGCGGCGCACCACCCGCTCCTCGATCCGGCGGAACTCCGGCTCGCCGTCGGCGGCGAAGATCTCCGGGATGGTCCGCCCGGTCTCCTCCTCGATCCCGGCGTCGGTGTCGTACAGCGGGACGCCGAGTTCCCTGGCCAGCTTCCTGCCGATGGTCGACTTGCCTGCGCCGGGCGGTCCGACCAGCACCACGCGCGGGGCGTGGGGGCCGGTCGGCGCGGTCATCGTGAGCGGCTGCCCGCAGGCACGTGCGGACGGGCCTCCAGCCGCTCCAGGTAGCGCCTGACGTTGTCGGTGGTCTCGGCGAGCGAATCGCCGCCGAACTTCTCCAGCGCCGCCTGCGCGACGACCAGCGCCACCATGCTCTCGGCGACAACGCCCGCGGCGGGCACCGCGCACACGTCGGAGCGCTGGTGGATGGCGACGGCCTCGTCACCGGTCGACATGTCGACGGTGGCGAGCGCGCGCGGCACCGTGGAGATCGGCTTCATGGCGGCGCGCACGCGCAGCGGCTCGCCGTTGGTCATCCCGCCCTCGAGCCCACCGGCCCGGTTGGTCGAACGCAGAATGCCGTCCGGACCGGGCCGCATCTCGTCGTGCGCCTCGCTTCCGCGCCGCCGCGCGGTCTCGAAACCGTCGCCGACCTCGACGCCCTTGATCGCCTGGATGCCCATGAGCGCGGCCGCGAGCCTGGCGTCCAGCCGGTTCTCGCCGCTGGTGAAGGAGCCGAGCCCGATCGGCAGCCCGGTCACGATCACCTCGACGACGCCGCCGAGGGTGTCGCCGTCCTTCTTGGCCGCCTCGATCTCCGCGATCATCGCGGCCTCGGCGTCGGCGTCGAAGGCGCGCACCGGGCTGGCGTCCACGGCGTCCAGATCACCGGGGCCGGGCAGGTGCTCGGCGGTGCTGCGGGCGGTGCCGATCGAGATCACGTGCGAGATCACCTCGACCCCGAAGGCCTGACGCAGGAAGTTGCGGGCGACGGTGCCCGCGGCCACCCTGGCCGCGGTCTCCCTTGCACTCGCCCGCTCCAGCACATTGCGGGCGTCGTCGAAGCCGTACTTGAGCATGCCGGAGAAATCGGCGTGGCCGGGACGCGGCCTGGTGAGCGGCGCGTTCCGGGCCAGCTCGGCCAGCTCGGCCGCGTCGACCGGGTCGGCGGACATCACCGTCGTCCACTTGGGCCACTCGGTATTGGCGATCTCGATGGCGATCGGGCCGCCCATGGTGCGGCCGTGCCGCACGCCGCCGACCACGGTGACCTTGTCGGCCTCGAACTTCATCCGGGCGCCGCGCCCGTACCCGAGCCTGCGGCGGGCGAGCTGTGCGGAGATCTCCTCCGACGTCACCTCGACGCCGGCGACCATCCCGTCGAGGAGGGCGACGAGAGCGGGACCGTGGGATTCTCCGGCAGTTATCCAGCGCAACACGGGTTCATCCTCCCATGTCGGGCGGGGTGCCCGGGCACACGGCCCGGCGTGCCGGTCACGACGGGCCGCCCTGGCCGACCGCCATCGGCGTGGCGACGGCGAACAGGGTCGCGGCGCACATGGCCGGGCCGTGCGGCACGGGTTGCCCGCGCACCGGCAGCCCGCGCCGATGCCGCAGGGCGAGCAGCACCAGCCCGGCGACGGCGGTGCCGAGCGGGGCGAGCAGTGCCGCCCACACCCAGGCCCGCGCGCCGGCGCAGGCCGCCGCCGCGCCGAGCGCGACCGCGAGTTTCACGTCGCCCGCGCCGATTCCGGCGGGTGCGACCAGGTGTGCCGCCAGATAGACCCCGGCGAGCAGTACCGCGCCGAGCAGCGCGGGAAGGAATTGCCCGGTGCCCGCGGCATAGCCGAGCACGGC
This sequence comes from Nocardia sp. NPDC057227, assembly GCF_042669725.1. Lineage (NCBI taxonomy): Bacteria > Bacillati > Actinomycetota > Actinomycetes > Mycobacteriales > Nocardiaceae > Nocardia > Nocardia sp. NPDC057227. The sequence goes on from NZ_JBHUXA010000020.1 coordinate 38,943, forward strand.
GAGCGCACCGGCCGCGGTGAGCCGGTCGGGCAGCCGGTGGGTGCGCAGATCGACGAGCGAGGCGAGAGCACACCAGGCGGCGAAGAGCGGGAGGGCGAGGGAAGCGGACATGCGTTCAGCGTGCCGGGGCGGAACGCGGCCGGGAACCGCCGATCCCGTCCCTGTGGACAACTCCGGAGCTGTGCACAACTCGGCCTTTCCCCGGTAGCCGGAGCGGCCCGGCGGAGTAGTTTCGACGCCATGCCCGATGATCCAGCGCCACAGCCCCCCGGGTCGCCCACCGGTGCCCCGCTCGTTCCCGATCACGCCGGCCGCCGCGCCGCGCTGCGCAGCCTGCTGGTGGAGAACGGCGTCGACGCCCTGCTCGTCACCGATCTCGTGAACATCCGCTATCTCAGCGGCTTCACCGGCTCCAATGCCGTGCTTCTCGTGCACTCGTGGGATATGCGGGGCTCCGAGGAGCGCACGGTGCTCTGCACCGACGGCAGGTACCGCAGCCAGGTGGCCGAGCAGGTGCCCGATCTGCGCGCCGAGATCGCCCGCGCCTGCGCGCCGCGGATCGTGGAGCTGGCGGGGGAGTGGCAGCTGGGCCGGATCGGCTACGAGAGCCACGTGATGACCGTCGACCAGCACCGCGCGCTGGCGGAGCAGCGCACCGGGCTGGAGCTGGTGGCGGTGCCGGGGCTGGTCGAGCAGCTGCGGATGGTCAAGGACGGCTACGAGGTGGATCGGCTCGCCGCCGCCTGCGCCGCGGGCGACGCCGGGCTCGCCACCCTGCTCGAGCGCGGCGGGCTGCGGCCGGGCCGCACCGAGCGCGAGGTGGCCAGGGATCTGGAGTGGGCCATGTTCGAGCACGGCGCCGCCGGGATCGCCTTCGAGACCATCGTCGCCGCGGGCGCCAACTCCGCGGTGCCGCACCACCGGCCCACCGGGGCGGTGCTCGCCGCCGGTGACTTCGTGAAGATCGATTTCGGCGCGATCGTCGACGGCTACCACTCCGACATGACCAGGACCTTCGTCCTCGGCCCCGCCGCGGCGTGGCAGCGCGAGGTCTACGAGCTCGTCCGCGAGTCGCAGCGGGCGGGCCGGGAGGCGCTGCGCCCCGGCGCCAGGACCGGTGACGTGGACGCCGCAGCACGCGCGGTGATCGAGGCGGCCGGGCACGGCGAGTTCTTCGTGCACGGCCTCGGGCACGGGGTCGGGCTGCGCATCCACGAAGCGCCGGGTATCGCGAAAACGGCAACCGGTACACTCTTGTCCGGCGTGGCGGTGACCGTCGAACCAGGTGTGTACTTTCCCGGCCGCGGCGGAGTCCGGATCGAGGACACGCTCGTGGTGCGCGAAGAGGGCCCGGAACTGCTCACCCGCACCGGCAAGGACCTGACCGAGGTCGGCTGACCCGGTCGCCGCGAACCCCCATACGCAGACAACGAGGAGACCCGAGCACAGTGGCGGACACCAGCGACTTCAAGAACGGCCTGGTGCTGAAGATCGACGGTCAACTTCAGCAGATCACCGAATTCCAGCACGTCAAGCCGGGCAAGGGCCCCGCCTTCGTGCGCACCAAGCTGAAGAACGTGCTGTCCGGCAAGGTGGTCGACAAGACCTTCAACGCGGGCGTCAAGGTGGAGACCGCCACGGTCGACCGGCGGGACATGACCTACCTCTACCACGACGGCTCGGACTACATCTTCATGGACGGCGAGACCTTCGATCAGCTCTCGATCGGGGAGTCCACCGTCGGCCCCGGCGCCCGCTTCCTGCTGGAGAACATGCAGGTGCAGGTCGCCACGCACGAGGGTGAGGCGCTCTTCGTCGAGCTTCCGGTCACCGTCGAGCTCGTGGTGAAGCACACCGACATCGGCCTGCAGGGCGATCGCTCCACCGGCGGCACCAAGCCCGCCACCCTGGAGACCGATGCCGAGGTGCAGGTGCCCCTGTTCATCAACACCGGCGACAAGCTGCGTATCGACTCGCGCGACGGCAGCTACCTCGGCCGGGTCAACGCCTGACGACCCCGGCGACCCGAGACGTGGCGGATCAGCCCGCGGACAAGAAGCCCGCGTACAAGAAGCTCGGCGCCAGGCACAAAGCCCGCCGCCGGGCAGTGGACCTGCTCTTCGAGGCCGAGGCCAGAGATGTCGACCCGGCCGTGCTCGCCGACGAGCGGGTCGACCTGGCAGGCCGGGACCAGACGGTCGCCCCGGTCCACCCCTACACCCGGACCCTGGTCGACGGCGTCGCCGACGACCTCGATCGGGTGGACAACACGATCGAGTCCTACCTGCAGGACTGGGCGCTCTCCCGGCTGCCCGCCGTGGACCGGGCCATCCTGCGGATCGCGGTGTGGGAGCTGTTCCACGCCCCGGACGTGCCGCCGGTGGTCGCGGTGGACGAGGCCGTCGAGCTGGCCAAGGAGCTCTCCACCGACGACTCGCCCGGCTTCGTGAACGGCGTGCTCGGCAAGGTGGTACTGGTGGCGGAGCAGGTGCGCGCCGCCGCGGCCGCCACCCGCGCGCCGCGCGGCGGGGACACCGCGAACTGACCGCGCGCGGCGCCGGACTCCGGCGCCGCGGCGGCTCTGCCGCCGAGCGGGCAGTCGCTGTTCTTCGTTCATCCCCCAACACCCCTGTGAGGCAATCGGTCCCGGTTCGGGTCTGTCGTACGCACCGCACCCGTATGCTGGACGCACACGTGGAGGGGAGTTCCGATGACGCGCGCGCTGGCGTGGCTGCGCAACAACATCGACGGGCTCGTGGCGCTGGTCCTGGCGTTCATCGTCGGCATTCTGGCCGTGCTGGATCTGATCGACGTGGACAGCGTCAACGCCATCGTGCTGCTGGTACTCGGCCTGCTCGCGGGCACGCTGCTGCGCGACCGGCACCTGTCCGCGCAGGCGCTCAGGGACGCGTCGTCGGTGCAGCTGCTGTACGGCTCGGCCATCGGGCACGCGCACACGCTGGCCCGCGGCGGCACCGAGCAGTGGATCTTCAAGGGCGGCACCGGAACCTACATCCGCGCCGTCACGCTGCGCTCCTGCGTGGAGAACGCCAGGCGGGAGCAGCGGCCACTGCGCATGCAGCTGGAGATCCTCGACCCCCTGGACGAGCAGCTCTGCAAGATCTACGCCCAGTTCCGTACTTCGCTGACCCCGGAGGGCGACCGTACCGGCGAGGCGTGGACCACCGACCGCACCCGGCGCGAGGCCTTCGCCACCGTGCTCGCGGCCTGCTGGTACCGGCAGCGCTTCACCTTCCTCACCATCGGAGTCGGGCTGTCCAAGGTGATGTCGACGTTCCGCTGGGATCTCTCCTCCAGTTGCGTGATCGTCACCCAGGAGAGCACCAACTCGCCCGCGCTCATGTTCGAGCGGGACAAGCCCTACTACCGCGACCTCAGCCGGGAGCTGGTGGCCAGCTTCAAGCAGGCGCGGGAGGTGGAGCTGAGCCGGGCGGACACCGTGCCGCTGGCCGACGAGCCCTCGGTGGACCAGGTGCGCAGGCTCTTCGACGCGCTCGCGTTGCCACTGCCGGCCACCTTCACCGACCGCGATGTCGCCGACATCGTGCGCCGCGCGCTGCAACCGAGGAATCCCTACTGATCGACGCCCGCTGACCCCGTGAGCCCCGCATGAAGAGCATCGCCCCGCATTCCGATTCCGACTACCGCCTGCTGCAGCGGCTGCTGGATGGCGGCCGCCCGCATGCCGTGCGGACGTGGGCCGCCTGCTACCTGGCCGCGATGCTCACCGGGGACCGGCCCGCGCACGCGGTGCGGCACCCGCTCGGCTTCGTCTGCTTCCCGGTGTTCCGGGAGGCCGGGCACGGGGTCTGCCTGCACGTGTGGACCGAGGGGGTGCGCTCCTCCTCGACCACGTCGGCGATCCACGCGCACAGCTGGGACCTGGTGAGCACGGTGCTCTACGGCGAGGTCGGTAACGAAGTGGTGGAGATCGACGCCGGTGGTGTTGCGCCGACCCACCGGCTCTACGAAATCCACAGCGGACGCGACGGCGACCAGGTGCGCGGCACGGACCGCATGGTTTCGTATCGCCGCAGGTCGCGGGAGTTCTTCCGGCGCGGCGACGTGTACGACCTGCCGCACGGTGTATTCCATGTATCGGAGGTGGGCGGCGAGGCCGCCACGGTCGCGCTCGGCCGGGATCGGCACGGCAGGCCCGACCTGTCGCTCGCCCCGCCGCACGTCCACGACCACCGGGTGCACCGGACCGTGTGCACCCCCGAGGAGACCCGTCGGGTGGCCGGACTCGTTCTGGCCCGGCTGCGCGACGACGCCACCAGCGACCGGAGGCCCGATGAATGACACTGGTGCGACGGTCGAGCGGACCCGGCCGGGCGAGCGGAGGCAGACCCATGCGAACACGTGAGGCGGCGACCGCACCCGGCCTGATCCGGGCGGGCGGCTTCGCCGCGCCGACGGTGAGCACGGTGGCGCAGGCCGCCGCCCGGGTGGCGATCGCGGCCGCCGAGGAGGCGGGCGCGGTGATCAGGGGCGGGCTGCACGGCGCGCTCGGCATCAGCGTCAAGGACGCGGGCGGCGATCTGGTGACCGAGCTGGACCTGCGCGCCGAGCGGATCATCCTGGATCGCATCCGCGGCGCCTTCCCCGGTCACCGCGTGCTCGCCGAGGAATCCGGGCTGCTGGAGGGCTTCGACGACGACTGGACCTGGGTGGTCGACCCGCTGGACGGCACCAACAACATCGCGATCGGGCTGCCGGTCTGCACCGTCGGCATCGCGCTCTGCCACCGCGGGTCCCCGGTGCTCGGCGTCGTGCACGAACCGGTGGCGGGCCACACCTGGTCGGCGATCCGGGGGCACGGGGCGCACGGCCCGGACGGCAGGCTGCGCTGCGGCTCCGCTCCGGCGGCGGGCTCCGGCCCGGTGCTGGCCTGGCTGCAGGGTTACCCGATCCGGCGCACCGATCCCGCCGCGCGGGCCCTGCGGCTCACGCTGGAGGCCGGTTCCCGCAGGTTGATCCAGCTCTGGTCGCCGCTGCTCTGCTGGATCATGCTGAGCCGCGGCGACATCGACGGCTTCGTCGGCTACGGCGCGGGCCAGATCGATCTGCCCGCGGGCACGCTCATCGCGCGCGAGGCCGGGGTGCGGATCGTCGGCTTCGACGGCGCACCGCTCGCCGAGCACATCACCCCGGCCGGGGGCGCGATCGATTTCGTCGCGGCCCGCCCCGAGGTGCTGCCCGCACTGGCCGGGCTGGTGGAGTCGGCGGCCGGGGTCCGGGTGAGCGGGTTGCCCGGCTGAGCAGCCCGGCGACCGTGCCCCGGGCCGGGCCGTCGGCACGAGAGCGGCGACGTGCTCGGGCGGGACCGGCGGGCGGTTGGCACAAGAACGGTGACCGCACCCGGGACCGTCAGGCGGTCAGTACGAGGGCGGTGACCGCGCCACCGGTGGCGAGCACCGCCAGCACCAGCCCGGTGAGCACGAACCGGCGCATGGGCACCGAAACTCCGTGCGCCCGGCAGAACTCCAGGCACAGCAGCGTGGCCAGCGAGCCCCACGGCGTCACGATCGGGGCCACATTGGTGCCGATCAGCAGCGCGAGCAGCTGGGTCCGGTTCGCCACCGGGACCACCGCCTCGCCCGCGGTGTAGGCGGGCAGGTTGTTGGCGATATTGGACAGCCCGGCACCGGCCGCCGCGGCTCGGAAGGCGCCTGCCGCGCCGGGATCGACGCCGATCAGCGCGCCCATCAGCTCGCCGAGGCCGAACCGGCTCAGCGTCGGCACCACGAGAAACAACCCCACCACGAAGACCAGCAGCCGCCACGGCAGCAGCGACCAGCGCAGTGCGGCGCGGTCCCAGACCGCGAAGGCGGTCACCGCCAGCGCCGCCGCCAGCACCGCCGCGATCCCGATCTGCTCGCCGAGCAGCGGGATCGCCGCGACGAAGAGCACGCACGCGGCGGAGGTCGCGACGAGCAGATTGCGGTCCCGCGGCCCGTCCAGCCGGATCGGCTCCGGCGGCAGGTAGGTGTCGGCGTCGCGGTGCGGCCGCCGCCAGTAGAACCACCACAGGCAGAGCGCCGTCGCCGCGATCGAGGCCAGCTGCGGCAGCGCCATGACGCCGGCGAACTCGGTGGCGCTCAGGTCGATCCGTTCGGCGGCGAGCAGGTTGGTGAGGTTCGACACCGGGAGCAGCAGGCTGGCGGTATTGGCCAGCCAGAGCGTGGTCATGGCCAGCGGCAGCGGCGGGATCCGGGCCGGGCCCGCTAGCGCCAGCATGACCGGAGTGAGCAGCACCGCGGTGGTGTCCAGGTTCAGCAGGATGGTGGTGCCCGCCGCGAACACCACGCAGAGCGCGAAGAGCGCGGGGTAGCGGCCGCGGCCCGCGATGGCGAGCCGGTGCGCGATGACGTCGAAGACCTTGGCCCGCCTGGTCAGCTCGGCCAGCACGATGACGCTGCCGAGGAAGAGCAGCAGCGGGCCGATCCGGCGCATGTTCGCCACCGCCTCGGCGCGCGGCAGCAGCCCCGTGGCGACGCAGAGCACGCCGGCCACCAACAGCCCGATCCGCAGGCGATCCAGCGTGGAGGTGCGGCGTGGCGAGGGGGTGTCGACCGGCTCGGGCACGACCCCATCATGGCAGTAATCGCCTGCGGGACATGTCCATCGGGTGGGCCATACTGTCGGGTGTGACGGATCAGGGGCGGGCACGGGACTTCTTCGTCAGCTATTCACCAGCGGACGAGCGCTGGGCGACCTGGCTGGCCTGGCAGCTGGAGACGGCCGGATACAGCACGCTCATCCAGGCCTGGGATTTCGTGCCGGGCACCAATTTCATCGACTTCATGGACCGCGGGGTGCGGGATTCGTCGGTGATGCTGGCGCTGCTCTCGGAGAACTACCTGGCCTCCCGGTACGGGACGATGGAGTGGCAGGCCGCCATGCGCACCGACCCGGGCAAGCTCATCCCGGTCCGGATCGGGGAGTGCGCGCCGGAGGGGCTGCTCGCCACGCTCACCTGGATCGACCTGCTCGGCGTCGCCGATGCCGAGCGGGCCCGCGCGGTGCTCTTCGACCGGGTGCGGCAGGTGCTGGCCGGGCGGAACAAGCCCGCCGCCGCGCCCGGGTTTCCCGTCGGGCGCTACGACGACCGGCACTTCCCCGAGCTCGAGCGGGCCGCCGCGGCCGCCGCCGAGCGCGCCAACCGGCACGTCCCGGTGGCCGAGCCGGGCTTCCCCGGCGCGCCGGGCACGGTGCCGCGGCAGCCGGGCGTGAGCGTGCTGCACATCGCGGGCCCGCGCTTCGGCCGCGGCCTGCTCGGCAGCGAACCGGGCACCGCGCGGGACCTGCAGTCCCGGATCTGGGCGAACGTCACGCACGCGGTGGACGCGGGGGTGCCGGCGCCGGAGCTGATCGTTGTCTCCGGCGACCTCACCGAGGCAGGAAAGCCCAAGGAGGCGGACGAGGCGCTCGCCTTCCTCACCGGGCTGCGGGTGCTGCTCGGCCTGGAGCCGGACCGGATCGCGGTGGTGCCGGGCAACCACGACGTCTCCAGGGCCGCCTGCCACGCCTACTTCCTGAACTGCGAGGCCCGCGACCGCACCCCGCAGCCGCCGTACTTCCCGAAGCTGGAGCAGTTCACCCGGCTCTTCGGTGAGCTGTACCAGGGGCTGGAGCACCTGGTCTTCGACGTGGGGCAGCCGTGGACGCTGTTCCCGATCCCGGCGCTGCGGGTGGTGGTGGCCGGGCTGGACTCCACCATGGCCGCCACCCACCTGCCCGAGGACGACCACGGCCTGCTCGGCGAGGTGCAGGCCGCCTGGTTCGCGGAGCGGCTGCGCGCCTTCGAGAACGACGGCTGGCTGCGGATCGGGCTGGTGCGGCACGACCCGCTGCCCGGCCCGGGCGGCGATCCGCGCGACCCCGCGCTGCTGCACGACGTGCCGGTGCTGAGCAGGCTGCTCGGCAACCGGCTCAACCTGCTGCTGCACGGCCCCGGCCCGGGCGGGGTGCTCGCCGACCGGTTGGACGGCGTGCTCCCGGTGCTGCCCGCCGCCGCGCCTGGCGCCGCGGAGATTCTGCACATCACCGCGGACGGTGTCGCCCGCTACCCCGCGGGCGCCACCGAACCGGCGGCGCTGGTCCCGGTCGAGTTCAGCGGGGCCGCCGCGGCACTCACCGCGGCCGCCGACACCGCCGCGCTCCCGGCGGCGCCGGACCCGGCCGCCGACGACCCGGCGCTCGACCCGCACGACCGGCTGCTAGCCAGGGTGGCCGAGGTGGTCGAGGCCAGGCACCAGGGCGCCACCGTGCGCCGGGTGGCCGCGGTGCCGCCGCACCTGCTGGTCACCAGGGACGTGGACGGGGTGACCGTGCAGTCGCGGGTCGCCGTGCACGTCGGCGAGGTGACCCGCGAGGTGGTCGACGCGGTGCTCGCGCACGAGCCGGGATTCGGCTCCGAACTGGTGTACCGCGGCGCGCCGCCGCCGCGCTCGCTGCGCGAGGAGGCCGCCGGGTACGGGCTGCGGGTGCGCAGCTTCAGTGAGTTCCAGGGGCTGCTCGACCTGGACGACTACCTGGCGGGCCAGGCCGCCCGGCTGCGCACCGACCAGCGCTACCCGCCGGAGCTGTACGTGCCGCAGCGGTTCCGCGTGCTCGACCACGGCGACCAGCGGATCGAGGACGACCTCGTCGCCGAGCTGCTCCGGGTGGTCGCCGCCGACCAGGGCCGGTTCGTGCTCGTCCTCGGCGATTTCGGGCGCGGCAAGACCTTCGCGCTGCGCGAGCTGGCGCGCCGGATCACCGAGACCATGCCCGCGCTGGTGCCGATCCTGGTCGAGCTGCGGCACCTGGACAAGACGCACTCGGTGGACGCCCTCGTCGCCGCGCACCTGGCCAACCACGGCGAGGACCGGATCGACCTGAAGGCGCTGCGCTACATGCTCGCCGAGGGCCGGGTGGTGCTGCTCTTCGACGGCTTCGACGAGCTGGTGAACCGGATCAGCTACGAGTTCGCCGCCGACCACCTGGAGACGCTGCTGCGCGCCGCCGAGGGCAAGGCCAAGATCGTGGTCGCCGCGCGCACCCAGCACTTCGCCTCGCGGGCGCAGGTGCTGACCGCGCTCGGCGAGCGGGTCGGGGCGCTGCGGGAGCGGCGCATCTTCGGCATCGAGGAGTTCGGCCCGCCGCAGATCCAGGCATTCCTGGCCAACCGGTACGGCGGCGACACCGCGCGCGCCGAGGCGCGGATGCGGCTGCTCACCGGGATCGAGGAGCTGCTCGGACTGGCCCGCAACCCGCGCATGCTCAGCTTCATCGCCGATCTGGACGACCGCCGGCTCCGTGCGGCGGCCGGGGCGCGGCAGGCGGTCGGCGCGGCCGGGCTGTACCGGGAAATCCTCGAATTCTGGCTCTCCCACGAGGCGGAGCGGGCGAGCGGCGGCCCCGGGGCCCAGCCGGGGCTGCGGGTAACCGAGATGTGGCAGGCGATCACCGCGTTCGCGCTGCGGGTCTGGGAGACCGGCGAGCCGTACCTGCGCCGCGCCGAGCTCACCGACATCGCGCGGGAGCTGGTGGAGCTGGTCGGGCCGCAGCGGCTCTCCATCCCGCAGTCGGCGCACGCCATCGGCTCCGGCAGCCTGCTGGTGCGCACCGAGGAGGACCTCTTCGGCTTCATCCACGCATCGGTGGCGGAGTGGCTGGTGGCGGATCACATCGCGGACCGGTTCCGCGACGGCGACCGCACCCCGCCGCAGCTGGCGCAGGCGCTGCTCTCCCCGCTCTCGGTGGACTTCCTCTGCGACCTCACCGACGTGCGCTCGCTGCGCGAGTGGGCCGAGCTGGTGCTCGCCGAGCCGGACGCCGACGAGGTGCTGCGCACCAACGCCATCCGGGTGACCACCCGGCTGCGCACCTCGCGCTCGGCCGACCTGCGCGGCGCCGTGCTCGCCGGGGAGGATCTCTCCTACCGCGACCTGCGCGAGGTCGACCTCACCGGCGCCGACCTGACCGGTGCCCGGCTGGTCGGCACCGACCTGCGCGGTGCGGTGCTGCGCGATGCCAGGCTGGTCGGGGCGCGGCTGGACGAGGCCGACCTGACCGGCGCCGATCTCACCGCGGCCGACCTGAGCCGGGCCCGGCTCACCCGCACCGACCTGAGCGGCGCGCGCACCGCGGGCGCGCGCTGGCTGCGCACCGCGCTGCTCGCGGTGACCGGCGCCCCGGACGGGCTGGATCGGCTCGGCGCGGCGGTACTGCCCGGCGGCCGGGCGATCACCGAGTTCGCGCCTGCCGCGCTCGGCGTCCGGCACGGCTTCCACGCCAGGCACGGCAGGCTGCCGCAGCCGATCGCCTACAGCCCGGACGGCGGCACCATCGCCATCGGCAGCGACGACGGCGGCGTGCACCTCTACGACGCCGACACCGGCCGCCCGCTGCGCACCCTGCAGGGGCACCGGGCCCGCACCTTCGCCGTGCTCTTCGCAGGATCGCTGCTGATCAGCGGCTCCGGGGACGGCAATGTCGGGCTCTGGGACCCGGGCACGGGGGAGAGCAGGAACATCCTGCGCGGCCATCGTGAATGGGCCTGGCCGGTGGTGGCGGGCGACGGGGTGCTCGCCACCGGTGACGCGGACGGCGTACTGCGGGTCTGGTCGCTGCCGGAGGGGGAACTGCGGCACGAGACCGAGCCCGCAGGGGCGGGCGAGCTGATCTACACCCTCGCCGTGCACGGCACCCGGCTGGCCGCCGGATACCGGGACGGCACGGTCCGGGTCCGGGACGTCGGGACCGGCGCCGAGCTGCACCGATTCACTGCGGCGACCGGGGCGGTGTACCGGCTCGCCTTCGACCCCTCCGGCACCGTGCTCGCCGTCGGCGGCGCCCGCGGCGCGCTGGCGCTGTGGAATCCCGCGACCGGACTGCACGACCTGCCCGGGCACACCGGGGCCGTCTACACCCTGGCCTTCCATCCGGCCCGGCCGCTGCTCGCCTCCGGCGACACCGACGGTGTGATCCGGCTGTGGGACACCGCGACCGGCGCGCTCGCGCACACCGCCGCCGACCATGCCGCCGCGCTCTACTGGGTCGCCTTCGACCAGGCCGGTGACCTGCTCGCCTCCGCCGACAGCGCGGGCGTTGTCTGCGTGCGCGATGCGGGCACCGCGGTCACCAGGCACCGGCTCACCGCGCACACCGGGTCGGTCTGGCCGTTCGCCTTCCGGCCCGGCGGCGGCCAGCTGGCCGTCACCGACGACCAGTTCACCACCAGGCTGTGGGACCCGGGCACGGGCCTCTGCAGGCACACCCTCACCGGGCACGGCCGCAGCATCCGCACCGTCGCCTTCAACGCCGACAGCAGCCTGCTCGCCGCCTGCGGCAACGACGGCAGCGTCCGGCTCTGGGACCCGGTGACCGGAAGCGCGGGGCGCCGGCTCGTCGGCAGCGAGGATCGGCTGGTCACCTACGAGTCGGCGGCCTTCGTGCCTGGCAGGCCGCAGACCCTGGCCACCGTCGGCAACGACGGCAGGCTCAGCATGCTCGACCTGGGCACCGGACTCTACGAGCGGCACCTCGGCGTCGATGCCGCGCCGATCTGGGCCAGCGCCTTCGACCCGACCGGCGCGCTGCTGGCGACCGCCAACGACGACGACACCGTCGTGCTCTGGCGGCGCACCACCGGCGCCCAGTACCTGGTGTGCCGGGAGCACCGCGGCCGGGTGCGCTCGATCGCCTTCGACGCCACCGGGACGCTCATGGCCACCGGCTGCGACGACTCCCTCGTCCGCGTGTGGGACGTGCACTCCGGCGCGCTGGTGCGCACCCTGAGCGGCCACACCGACCGGGTGTACGCCGTCGCCTTCCACGGCGATTCGGTGATCAGCGCCTCCTGGGACACCACCGCGCGGATCTGGGACCTCCGCACCGGCGCGCTCAGGCACGAGCTGACCAGGCACAGCGACCGGCTCTGGACCGCCGCCGCCGACCCGGTCACCGGGCTGCTCGCCACCGCGGGGGACGACCTGGTGGTGCGGCTCTGGGACATCGCCACCGGCAGGCACCTGCACACGCTGGAGGGACACCGCCGCCGCGTCTGGTCGATCACCTTCGACCCCGCCGGGAAGCTGCTCGCCGGTGGCGGCGACGACGGCACCGTGCTGCTCTGGGATCTCGCCGACATCGCGGAGCCGCGGATCAGGGCGGCGCTGCTCGGCCTGCCCGAGGGCTGGGCCGCGCTGGCGCCGGACGGCAGATACAAGGTCTCCGGCGACACGGCGGGGCAGTTCTGGCACGTCGTCGGCACCACCCGGTTCGAGACCGGGGAGCTGGACGCGCAGCTCCCGGAGATCCGCAGGCTGGCGCCGGACGAGCCGTTCTGACCGATACCCTGAGAGACAGATACTCTGATCGTTGCACGGGCCCCGACACGAGGAGAGAACACCGACATGGTCGCGATCGACAGCGCTGCCACCGCAGCGGCCGAGCTGGCGCTGCTGCAGCAGTCCGGCGCCACCCCCGAGCAGGCATGGGCGCTGTTCGACGGCCTGCCCGCCGCCCGCGCCGACGAGGTCACGCTGGGTCGCTGGCAGGGCGAGGAGCTCGACACCGGGCATCCGTTCGCCGGCGTGCTGGTCGCCTCCGGCTGGTACGGCAAGCAGTTCGACGGCCCCGAGCAGGTGCACCCGCTGCTCTTCTCCGACTCCACCGGCGCCGTCTTCCCGGTCGACCCGCGCCGCGTTCCGCTGACCCTCACCGACAAGGTGCCGCTCTCCGGGGTCCGGCTGATCAACAAGGCCCTCCCGGTGCTCGGGATCGCGCTGCGCACCCGCAAGTACACCGCGCGGCTGCGCGACATCGAGTACCGCGGCGCGGTGAGCGTCGCCATGATCTACGACCACCTGCCGATCATCGACCACTTTCGGCGGGTCGACGAGCACACCCTGCTCGGCATCATGGACATGCGCGACCTGGCTGAGCCGTACTTCTTCGTGCTGCGCCGCTGAGCCGAGCGTCGTGCCGGGAGCGGCCGCGCGCCGCTCGCGCGGGGCCGGGGGTCAGCTCGGTTCGTCGGCGAGGATGGCGGCGAACCGCTCGTCGGCGAGGTCGAGCTGGCCGAGGATGTGCTCCTTGACGTGCTCGGCGAGTGGGGTGTCTGCGCGCCGGACCAGCTCCCGGTAGACGTCGGTGAGCGGCGCGTACTTGCGGGCGAGCCGGGGCATGACCGGGCCGGTGGCGTAGAGGATGCCGACCCCGTTGTCGGTGAAGTCGGAGAGCTTCACCACCCGGCCCCAGGGGGAACGGTCCAGGCTGGCGGTGATGTGCTCGCGGTAGCGGCGGTGCCGCTCGGCGACATCGGCCCTGTCCGCAGGGTCACGCTCCGAATTGCTGACCGCGGCGACGATCTCCGCGACCCGCGCGCCGAACCGCTCGGTGAGCAGCGCGAGCGCGGCGGTGCGCGGATCGTCGCCCGAATCCCCGTGCAGCGCGGCCAGTTCGGGGGCGTGGTCCTCGACCGAGTCGTGCAGCAGCCCGGCGATCACCGGGTCGGCGTCGCGCACCTCGTAGTGGCTGACGATCCGGATCGCCACCCGCAGCAGGTGGCTCAGGTAGGGCTCGCGCCCGTAGCGGTCGTCGCGGTGCAGCTCGGCGGCGAGGTCGAGCGCGGCGAGGACCCGCTCCCGCCCCGGCAGCTCGGCCACCTCGCCGAGCAGCCGTCCGCGGAGACCGTCCTCGCCGTAGACCTCGCTGATGGTGTGCAGCGGCATCACGGCGAGTACCCCCGCCTCCGGTGTGCCCATGTGAGCAATCTATCCCGGCGGGCCGGGCGCGGCCGAGCGAGCGCCGGTCAGCGCACCCCGCGCGGCCGGAACTGCACGCTGATCCGCGGCCCGGCCGGCCGCCTGGTCTTCGGCACCGCGTGCTCCCAGGTGCGCTGGCAGGAGCCGCCCATCACCAGCAGGTCGCCGTGGCCGAGGTGGTAGCGCCTGCTCGCGCCGCCGCCGCGCGGGCGCAGCAGCAGGGCCCGCGGCGCGCCGAGCGAGACGATGGCGACCATGGTGTCGTGCGTGGCGCCGCGCCCGATGGTGTCGCCGTGCCAGGCCACGCTGTCCCCGCCGTCGCGGTACCAGCAGAGCCCGGCGGTGCGGAACGGCTCGCCGAGCTCGGGGCCGTAGTGCGCGGTGAGCGCCGCCCGCGCGGTCGCGAGAATCGGGTCGGGCAGCAGGGCCCGCTCGCCGTAGAAGCAGAGCAGCCGCGGCACGTCGACCACCCGGTCGTACATCGGGCGGCGCTCGGCCCGCCACGGCACCTCGGCGGCGAGCCGGTCGAAGAGCGCGGCGGCGCCGGTGAGCCAGCCGGGCAGCAGGTCGACCCAGGCGCCCTGCCCCAGCTCGGTGCGGTGCAGCGCGGACAGCTCGCCGAGCCCGGCCGCGGGCGACTGGTCGAAGAGCGAACCCTGCCAGGCGTGCATGCGGGCGACTCTACAGCTATTCGAACATCTGTGCTAGAACGGTCCGCGGCGTGGCCGACCTCACATCGCGATACCGCTGGTGAAGGGCACCTTCGCGGCGCTGCTAGGCTGCTTTCCCGGTAAGACATCCTTTAACGGACCGTCCGGTGAGGCGGGGAAGGAGGTCGGCATGGCCGTGCCCGACGACACCTTCGAGCGGCACTCCGCCGATCGGCTCGCAGGGGCCCGCGAGCTGCTCTCGGCCGCCGATGTGGGGCGCACCGTCGCCCGCATGGCGCATCAGATCATCGAGAAGACCGCGCTGGATTCCGGCGAGCCGGATGCTCCGCGCGTCGTCCTGATCGGCATCCCGACCCGCGGCACCACGCTGGCGGCCCGGCTCACCGATCGGATCGAGGAGTTCAGCGGCGTCCGCCCCGCGCTCGGCTCCCTCGACATCACGCTCTACCGGGACGATCTGCGCTCCCGGCCGCACCGGCCGCTGGAGCGCACCTCGGTGCCGGACGGCGGCATCGACGACGCGCTGGTCGTGCTCGTCGACGACGTGCTGTTCTCCGGCCGCACCGTGCGCTCCGCGCTGGACGGGCTGCGCGACCTCGGCCGCCCGCGCGCCGTTCAGCTCGCGGTGCTGATCGACCGCGGCCACCGGGAGCTGCCGATCCGCGCCGACTACGTGGGCAAGAACGTGCCGACCAACCGCTCCGAGGACATCTCCGTGCTGCTCACCGAACACGACGCCCGCGACGGCGTGCACCTGCGGCACGAGGAGGAGGCCTGATGCGACACCTGCTGACGGTCGCCGACCTGGACCTGGCGGCCGCCACCGAGCTGCTCGACGAGGCCGAGCGGTTCGAGCAGGCGCTGCTCGGCCGCGAGGTGCGCAAGCTGCCGACGCTGCGCGGCCGCACCGTGATGACCGTGTTCTACGAGAACTCCACCCGCACCAGGGTCTCCTTCGAGGTCGCGGGCAAGTGGATGAGCGCCGATGTGATCAATGTCAGCGCGAGCAGCTCGTCGGTCGCCAAGGGCGAGTCGCTGCGCGACACCGCGCTGACGCTGCACGCGGCGGGCGCGGACGCGCTGGTGGTCCGGCATCCGGCCTCCGGCGCCGCGCACCAGATCGCGCGCTGGCTGGACGCCTGGGCGGTAGCCGAGGGCAGGCAGGGCGGGCCCGCGGTGGTGAACGCCGGTGACGGCACCCACGAGCACCCGACCCAGGCGCTGCTGGACGCGCTCACCCTGCGCCAGCGGCTCGGCGACATCGAGGGCAGGCGGGTGCTGATCGTCGGCGACATCCTGCACAGCCGGGTGGCCCGCTCGAACGTGCTGCTGCTGCACACGCTCGGCGCCGAGGTGGTGCTGGTCGCGCCGCGCACACTGCTCCCGGTCGGGGTGGAGTCCTGGCCCGCGCGCGTCTCGCACGCGCTGGACGCGGAGCTGCCCGGCGCGGACGCGGTGCTCATGCTGCGGGTGCAGGCGGAGCGGATGAACGGCGGCTTCTTCCCGTCGGCGCGCGAGTACGCGGTCAGGTACGGCCTCTCCGAGCGCCGGATGGCGCTGCTCGACGAGGCCGCGGTGGTGCTGCACCCGGGGCCCATGCTGCGCGGCATGGAGATCGCCTCGCCGGTGGCCGACTCGAACCGGGCCGCGATCCTGCAACAGGTGACGAACGGAGTGCACATGCGGATGGCGGTGCTGTTCCGGCTGCTGGTCGGAACCCACGAGGCGGTGGGCGTGTGAGCGGGCTGCTGATCAAAGGCGCGCGGCCGTACGGCGAGGGTGAGCCGGTCGACGTGCTGATCGTGGACGGCGAGATCAGGGAGATCGGGGCCGATCTGGACGCGGGCGACGCGGAGATCGTGGCCGCGCACGGCCAGGTGCTGCTCCCCGGCTTCGTCGACCTGCACACGCACCTGCGCGAACCCGGCCGCGAGGACACCGAGACCATCGAGACCGGCTCCGCCGCGGCGGCGCTCGGCGGCTACACGGCGGTCTTCGCCATGGCCAACACCGATCCGGTGGCCGACTCGGTGGTCGTCACCGACCACGTCTTCCGGCGCGGCCGCGAGGTCGGGCTGGTCGACGTGCACCCGGTCGGCGCGGTCACGGTCGGGCTGAAGGGCGAGCGGCTCGCCGAGATGGGCACCATGGCCTCGGGCGAGGCCGGGGTGCGGGTCTTCTCCGACGACGGCAACTGCGTCGCCGACCCGCTGATCATGCGCCGCGCGCTGGAGTACGCGCACTCGCTCGGCGTGCTCATCGCGCAGCACGCGGAGGAGCCGCGGCTCACCGTCGGCGCGGTCGCGCACGAGGGGCCGAACGCGGCCCGGCTCGGCCTGGCCGGCTGGCCGCGCGCCGCCGAGGAGTCGATCGTCGCGCGCGACGCCCTGCTCGCCAGGGACGCGGGCGCCCGCGTGCACATCTGCCACGCCTCCACCGCGGGCACCGTCGAGCTGCTGAAATGGGCCAAGGCGCAGGGCATCGCGATCACCGCCGAGGTCACCCCGCACCACCTGCTGCTCGACGATTCCCGGCTGGCGACCTACGACGCGGTGAACAAGGTGAACCCGCCGCTGCGCGAGGCGTCGGACGCCGCCGCGCTGCGGCAGGCGCTCGCCGACGGCGTCATCGACTGCGTCGCCACCGACCACGCGCCGCACGCCGAGCAGGACAAGTGCTGCGAGTTCGCCGCCGCCCGTCCCGGCATGCTCGGCCTGGAGACCGCGCTCGCCATCGTCGCGCAGACCATGGTGGCCCCCGGGCTGCTCGACTGGCGCGGGGTGGCGCGGGTGCTGAGCGAGAACCCGGCCCGGATCGTCGGGCTGGACGACCAGGGCCGCCCGATCGCCGTCGGCGAGCCGGCCAACCTGACCCTGGTCGACCCGGACGCCGAGTGGACCGTGCGCGGCAGGGAACTCGCCAGCATCGCGCAGAACACCCCGTTCGAGGAGATGACGTTCCGGGCGCGGGTCACGGCCACCGTGCTGCGCGGCCGGATCACCGCCCGCGACGGCGCGGTCGCGGTGCGAGCGGGAGGCTTCTGATGGAACGCATACTCTGGGTCGCCGGGTGCCTGCTCTTCTTCCTGCTCGGCCTGTACCTCATGTACCGCGGCTGGCAGAACCGCGCGAAGCGGCAGGCCGAGCGGATCGGCGAGCTGCCCCCGGTCCCGGCCGAGCTCGGCGCCCAGCTGCTGGAGCCGACCACCGGGCTCTACCTGGGCAGCACCATCGCACCCAGCTGGCAGGACCGGATCGCCGTCGGCGACCTCGGCTTCCGCGCCACCGCCGAGCTCACCCGCTTCGAGCACGGCATCCTGCTGGAGCGCTCGGGCGCGCCCGCGATCTGGATGCCGCAGGAGTCGATCAGCGTGGTGCGCACCGAGCGCGGCCACGCGGGCAAGGTGATGACCGAGGGCGGTGTGCTGGTGGTGCGCTGGACGCTGCCGACCGGCACCGAGATCGACACCGGGTTCCGCGGCGACGACAAGACCGTGTATCCGGCCTGGACGGCAGCCCCGTCCCGGCCGACGACAGGAGACGACGAGGGATGACAGGACAGCAAGCGGCGCTGGTGCTGGAGGACGGCCGGATTTTCCGCGGCACCGCCTACGGCGCCGTCGGCCAGACGCTCGGCGAGGCGGTCTTCTGCACCGCCATGACCGGGTACCAGGAGACCCTCACCGACCCCAGCTACCACCGCCAGATCGTGGTGGCGACCGCCCCGCAGATCGGCAACACCGGCTGGAACGACGAGGACGACGAGTCCGGGAAGATCTGGGTCGCCGGCTACGCCGTGCGCGACCCCGCACGCCGCGCCTCCAACTGGCGCGCCACCACCACGCTCCCGGACGAGCTGGAAAAGCAGGACGTGGTCGGCATCGCGGGCATCGACACCCGCGCGCTGGTCAGGCACCTGCGCACGCGCGGCTCCATGAAGGCGGGCATCTTCTCCGGCCCCGCGCTCGCGGGCGTCGACGAGCTGGTGGCCAGGGTCACCGGCCAGGGCTCGATGCTCGGCGCCGACCTGGCCGCCGAGGTCAGCACCGACGCCGTCTACACCATCGAGCCGGTGGGCGGGCACAAGCACACCGTGGTCGCGGTCGACCTCGGCATCAAGACCAACACCCCGCGGATGTTCGCCGAGCGCGGCATCCGGGTGCACGTGGTGCCGGCGACCACCTCGCTGGAGCAGATCCTGGAGCTGAGCCCGGACGGGGTCTTCCTCTCCAACGGCCCCGGCGACCCGGCCACCCAGGACGGCGCGGTCGCGCTCACCCAGGGCGTGCTGGAGCGCGGGCTCCCGCTCTTCGGCATCTGCTTCGGCAACCAGATCCTCGGCCGGGCCCTCGGCCGCGGCACCTACAAGATGAAGTTCGGCCACCGCGGCATCAACATCCCGGTGCTCGAGCACGAGACCGGGCGCGTCTCGATCACCGCGCAGAACCACGGCTTCGCGCTGGAGGGGGAGCGCGGCGAGCAGTTCGACACCCCGTTCGGCCGCGCCGAGGTCAGCCACGTCTGCGCCAACGACGGCGCGGTCGAGGGCGTCCGGCTGGTCAACGGCCGCGCCTTCTCGGTGCAGTACCACCCCGAGGCCGCCGCAGGCCCGCACGACGCCGCGTATCTCTTCGATCGGTTCTCCGGTCTCCTGGAAGGAGCCTGATATGCCTCGTCGCGAGGATCTGCGGCACATCCTGGTCATCGGCTCCGGCCCGATCGTCATCGGCCAGGCCTGCGAGTTCGACTACTCCGGGACCCAGGCGTGCCGGGTGCTGCGCGCCGAGGGGCTGCGCGTCTCGCTGGTGAACTCCAACCCGGCGACCATCATGACCGACCCCGAGTTCGCCGACGCCACCTACGTGGAGCCGATCACCGCCGAGTTCGTCGAGAAGGTCATCGCCAAGGAGCGCCCGGACGCCATCCTGGCCACCCTCGGCGGGCAGACCGCGCTGAACACCGCGGTCGCGCTGCACGAGCGCGGGGTGCTGGAGAAGTACAACGTCGAGCTGATCGGCGCCGACTTCGACGCCATCCAGCGCGGCGAGGACCGGCAGAAGTTCAAGGACATCGTCGCCAAGGTCGGCGGCGAGAGCGCCCGCTCCCGGGTCTGCTACACCATGGACGAGGTCCGCGACACCGTCGCCGAGCTCGGCTTCCCGGTCGTGGTCCGGCCCTCGTTCACCATGGGCGGGCTCGGCTCCGGCATGGCCTACGACCACGCCGACCTGGACCGCATCGCCGGCGGCGGGCTCGCCGCCTCGCCCACCGCGAACGTCCTGATCGAGGAGTCCATCCTCGGCTGGAAGGAGTTCGAGCTCGAGCTCATGCGCGACGGCAGGGACAACGTCGTCGTGGTCTGCTCGATCGAGAACGTCGACCCGATGGGCGTGCACACCGGCGACTCGATGACCGTCGCGCCGGCCATGACGCTCACCGACCGCGAGTACCAGAAGCTGCGCGACCTCGGCATCGCCATCCTGCGCGAGGTCGGCGTCGACACCGGCGGCTGCAATATCCAGTTCGCGGTGGACCCGGCCGACGGCAGGCTCATCGTGATCGAGATGAACCCGCGGGTCTCCCGGTCGTCGGCGCTGGCCTCCAAGGCGACCGGCTTCCCGATCGCCAAGATCGCCGCCAAGCTGGCCATCGGCTACACCCTGGACGAGATCGTCAACGACATCACCGGCGAGACGCCGGCCTGCTTCGAGCCGACGCTGGACTACGTGGTGGTCAAGGCGCCGCGCTTCGCCTTCGAGAAGTTCCCCGGCGCCGACCCGACGCTCACCACCACGATGAAGTCGGTGGGCGAGGCGATGTCGCTGGGCCGCAACTTCAGCGAGGCGCTCGGCAAGGTGCTGCGCTCGCTGGAGACCAAGGCCGCCGGCTTCTGGACCACCGACGACGGCCGCTGGGCCCCGGCCGGCGACGATGCCAGGCCCACCATCGAGGAGATCCTGGCCGACCTGCGGGTGCCGACCGAGGGCCGGATCTACCAGGTCGAGCGGGCGCTGCGGTTCGGTGCCGGTATCGAGGAGGTGGCGGAGGCGTCCGGGATCGACCCGTGGTTCGTCGCCGAGGTGGCCGGGCTGGTCGAGCTGCGCGCCGAGCTGCTCGACGCCCCGGTGCTGGACGAGCCGCTGCTGCGCCGGGCCAAGCACTACGGCCTCTCCGACGGCCAGCTGGCCGCGCTGCGCCCCGAGCTGGCAGGCGAGACCGGCGTCCGGGTGCTGCGGCACCGGCTCGGCGTGCGCCCGGTCTTCAAGACCGTCGACACCTGCGCCGCCGAGTTCGAGGCGAAGACGCCGTACCACTACTCCACCTACGAGCTGGACCCCGCCGCGGAGTCCGAGGTGGCGCCGCAGCGCGAGCGGGAGAAGGTCATCATCCTGGGCTCCGGCCCGAACCGGATCGGCCAGGGCATCGAGTTCGACTACTCCTGCGTGCACGCCGCGCAGACGCTCTCGGCCGCCGGGTACGAGACGGTGATGGTCAACTGCAACCCGGAGACCGTCTCCACCGACTACGACACCGCCGACCGGCTCTACTTCGAGCCGCTCACCTTCGAGGACGTCCTCGAGGTGTACGCCTCCGAGGCCGCCTCCGGCACCGTGGCCGGGGTGATCGTGCAGCTCGGCGGGCAGACCCCGCTCGGGCTGGCGCAGCGCCTCACCGACGCGGGGGTCCCTGTGGTCGGCACCAGCGCCGCCGCCATCGACCTGGCCGAGGACCGCGGCGAGTTCGGCGACGTGCTGGTCGCGGCCGGGCTGCCCGCGCCCAAGTACGGCACCGCCACCACCGTCGAGCAGGCCAAGCGGATCGCGGCGGGGATCGGCTACCCGGTGCTGGTCCGCCCCTCCTACGTGCTCGGCGGGCGCGGCATGGAGATCGTCTACGACGAGCAGGCGCTGGAGGGGTACATCACCCGCGCCACCGAGCTGAACCCGGACCACCCGGTGCTGGTCGACCGCTTCCTGGAAGACGCCATCGAGATCGACGTCGACGCGCTCTGCGACGGCGAGGAGGTCTACCTCGGCGGCGTCATGGAGCACATCGAGGAGGCCGGGATCCACTCCGGCGACTCGGCCTGCGCGCTGCCGCCGATCACGCTCGGCCGCAGCGACATCGAGGCCGTGCGGCGCTCGACGATCGCGCTGGCCAAGGGCATCGGGGTGCGCGGGCTGCTGAACGTGCAGTACGCGCTCAAGGACGACGTGCTCTACGTGCTGGAGGCCAACCCGCGCGCCAGCCGCACGGTGCCCTTCGTCTCCAAGGCCACCGCGGTGCCGCTGGCCAAGGCGGCGGCCAGGATCGCCATGGGCGCCACGATCGCCGGGCTGCGCAAGGAGGGCATGCTGCCGCCGGACGGCGACGGCGGGCACGTCCCGCTGGACGCGCCGGTCGCGGTGAAGGAGGCGGTGCTCCCGTTCAACCGGTTCCGCCGCGCCGACGGCAGCGGGGTCGACTCGCTGCTCTCGCCGGAGATGAAGTCCACCGGCGAGGTGATGGGGATCGACGCCGACTTCGGCACCGCCTTCGCCAAGAGCCAGGCCGCCGCCTACGGCTCGCTGCCGACCTCGGGCACGGTCTTCGTCTCGATCGCCAACCGGGACAAGCGGGCCATGGTCTTCCCGGTCAAGCGGCTGCACGACCTGAAGTTCCGCATCCTGGCCACCGAGGGCACCGCGGAGATGTTGCGCCGCAACGGCATTCCCTGCGACCGGGTGCGCAAGCACTCGGAGGACAGTGCCGAGGCGGACGGTCCGTCGATCGTGGACCTGATCCGGGACGGCGAGGTCGACATGGTGTTCAACACCCCGTACGGCAACTCCGGGCCGCGGGTGGACGGCTACGAGATCCGCAGCGCGGCGGTCGGGGTGAACATCCCGTGCATCACCACCGTGCAGGGCGCCGCCGCGGCGGTGCAGGGCATCGAGGCCGTCATCAACGGCGGCATCGGGGTGCGCTCGCTGCAGGAACTGCACTCGGCGCTGCGCGGATGACGGCGTTCGGCGAGCGGCTCCGGCAGGCACAGCGCAAATACGGGCCGGTGTGTGCGGGCATCGACCCGCACCCCGGGCTGCTCGCGGAGTGGGGGCTGACGGCGGACCCGGCCGGGCTCGCCGCCTTCACCGAGACCTGCATCGAGGTGTACCGCGGGAACGTCGCGCTGGTGAAGCCGCAGGTCGCCTTCTTCGAGACCTACGGCTCGGCCGGGCTCGCGGTGCTGGAGCGCGCCGTCGCCGAGCTCAGGGCGGCGGGCACGCTGGTGCTCGCCGACGCCAAGCGCGGTGACATCGGCTCCACCATGGACGCCTACGCGCAGGCCTGGCTGGCCGACGGCCCGCTCGGCAGCGACGCGGTGACCGTCTCGCCCTACCTCGGCTTCGGCTCGCTGGAGCCGGCCCTCGAGCTGGCCGCGGCGAACGGCCGCGGCGTGTTCGTGCTGGCCGCCACCTCCAACCCGGAGGGGCCGCAGGTGCAGCAGGCGCTGGCGGGGGAGCGGACGGTCGCGCAGGCCGTGGTGGACGAGGCGGCGGCGCGCAACGTCGGCGCCGCGGCGGGGTCGGTCGGTGTTGTCGTCGGCGCGACCCTCGAACGGGCGCCCGAGCTGGGCGCGCTGAACGGCCCGATCCTGATGCCTGGCATCGGCGCCCAGGGCGGCGGCCCGGAGTCGGTGCGCGCGCTGCTGCCTGCCGCCGTGCTGCCCGCTGTGGTCCCCGCGGTCTCCCGGGAACTGCTGCGCGCCGGGCCGTCCCCGCGGGCGCTCCGCACGCGCCTGAGCGAGCTGCAGGACGCCTTCGCCTTCCTCGGCTGAACCACATCGATACGGCCCCTCTCGCTGCCCGAGCGCGGATTTCTCCGCGCTCGGGCACGACTTTTTCCACGGCCGGGTATGAAGTTCACAATCGGGAAAAAATTCGCGACACGCCGAAGGTCTTGGCTGGACACGCCGAGATTTTCGAGAAAATTGCAGGTCGCGCGGGTGCCGGTCGGTACCCATCGCGCTCCGGGCATCGCTACTTCCACGCAAATTCCGGACATCGCACCAAAGCCCCAGGTCGGCGCGGGTTCGGCGAGGTCACAGCGGTGGCGGCGTACCCTCGGTGAGGAGCGCGCGACACTCTCCCGCGTCCCTCTGCGGACCCGCGGAATCATGCGCTGACCTGGGGGGCGGGTTCGCAATCGGCGGGCGTCGTGGGTACGGTCGCTGGGACTGTCGGGTTACCGGCAGTCGTTGTTGCAATGAACGATGAGACGGAGGAACCGTGGCCCTTCCCCAGCTGACCGATGAGCAGCGTGCCGCTGCTCTGGAGAAGGCGGCTGCCGCTCGCCGCGCTCGGGCAGAGCTCAAGGAGCGCCTGAAGCGTGGTGGGACCGACCTGAAGAAGGTCCTCGCGGACGCCGAGAACGATGAGATTCTCGGCAAGATGAAGGTGTCGGCGCTGCTGGAGGCCCTGCCGAAGGTCGGCAAGGTCAAGGCGGCGGAGATCATGAGCGAGCTCGAGATCGCCCCCACCCGCAGGCTCAGGGGTCTCGGCGACCGGCAGCGCAAGGCGCTGCTCGCTCGCTTCGACTTCGACGCCTGACGACGAGGGTGGTCGGACACACGCGGAAGGGTCGGCTGGTAGTACTGGTCGGCCCCTCGGCCGTCGGGAAGTCGACGGTCGTACGTTGCGTGCGGGAGCAGCTGCCGGAGCTGGTGTTCAGCGTCTCGGCGACGACCCGGGCCCCCAGGCCCGGTGAGATCGACGGGCGCGACTACCGGTTCGTCGCCAGGGCGGAGTTCGACGCGATGATCGCGGCGGGCGACCTGCTCGAGTGGGCGGACATCCACGGCGGGCTCCAACGTTCGGGCACCCCGGCCGGGCCGGTGCGGGACGCACTGGCCGCCGGCCACCCGGTCCTGGTCGAGGTCGACCTGGAGGGCGCCCGCTCGGTGCGCCGGGCCATTCCGGACGCACTGCTGGTCTTCCTCGCCCCGCCGAGCTGGGACGTACTCGTCTCCCGGCTCCGGTCGCGCGGGACGGAATCCCCCGAGGTGATCGAGCGCAGGCTCGAAACCGCGCGGATCGAACTCGCCGCTTGTGACGAGTTCGACATCGTGATCGTGAACGACGATCTGACCAGTGCCTGTGAGCAGTTGGTATCGTTGTTCGTCAGCACGAATTCCAGCTCGTGACCCGAGCCGGTCGGTGACCCGGTTCTCGCGCCGTACGGCGCGAGAACCCCGGTGGCCCGCCGACCCGCAGCTCATCTCCGTCCGGTTCTCGCGAACCGGACGTTTCCGCCCACCGAGAACGCAGGAGTCTCCCGAGTGACCGACACCACCGCCGCGCCCGCCTACGACACCCCGATCGGCCTGACCAACCCCCCGATCGACGAGCTGCTCGAGCGCACCTCGTCGAAGTACGCGCTGGTCATCTACGCGGCGAAGCGCGCGCGTCAGATCAACGACTACTACAACCAGCTCGGCGACGGCATCCTCGAGTACGTCGGCCCGCTGGTCGAGCCCGGCCTGCAGGAGAAGCCGCTCTCCGTGGCCATGCGCGAGATCCACTCGGACCTGCTCGAGCACTCCGAAGGCGAGTGAACCCGGCGGGAGCGGAGTAACCATGCGGATCGTCGTCGGCGTCGGCGGGGGGATCGCGGCCTACAAGGCCTGCGCACTCGTCCGGCGGTTCACCGAGACCGGCCATTCGGTGCGGGTCATCCCCACCGAAGCGGCGCTGCAGTTCGTCGGGAAGGCCACCTTCGAGGCGCTGTCCGGCAACCCGGTGCACACCGGTGTCTTCGCCGACGTGCCCGAGGTGCCGCACGTGCGGCTCGGCCAGGAGGCCGAGCTGGTGGTGATCGCCCCCGCCACCGCCGACCTGATGGCGCGCACCGCCTCCGGTCGCGCCGACGACCTGCTCACCGCGACCCTGCTCACCGCCCGATGTCCGGTGCTGTTCGCGCCGGCCATGCACACCGAGATGTGGCAGCACCCGGCCACCGTCGCGAACGTGGCGACGCTGCGCAGCCGCGGCGCCGTCGTGATGGAGCCCGCCGCCGGTCGGCTCACCGGCACCGACACCGGCCCGGGCAGGCTGCCCGAGCCGGAGGAGATCTTCGGCCTCGCCACCCTGCTGCTCGAGCGCACCGACGCCGTCCCGCGCGACCTGGAGGGCCGCCGCGTGGTGATCACGGCGGGCGGCACCAGGGAGCCGCTCGACCCGGTGCGCTTCCTCGGCAACCGCAGCTCCGGCAAGCAGGGCTACGCACTGGCCCGGGTCGCCGCGCAGCGCGGCGCCCTGGTCACGCTGATCGCGGGCAACACCATCGAGATGGCCCCGCCCGCCGCCGTCGACCTGGTGCACATCACCACCGCCGACCAGCTGAAGACCGCCGTGGAGAAGCACTCGGTCGGCGCCGACGCGGTGATCATGGCCGCCGCGGTCGCCGACTTCCGGCCGACCAGCGTCGCCGCCACCAAGATCAAGAAGGGCGCCGACGAGCCGGACGTCATCCCGCTGACCAAGAACGAGGACATCCTGGCCGGGCTGGTGCAGTCCCGCGGCGACGGCCAGCTCCCCGGTACCGTCATCGTCGGCTTCGCCGCCGAGACCGGTGACGAACACGGTGACGTGCTCACCCATGCCCGCGCCAAGCTCGCGCGGAAGGGCTGCGATCTTCTCGTTGTGAACGCCGTCGGCGAGGGTAAGGCCTTCGAGGTCGACACCAACGACGGCTGGCTGCTCGGCGCCGACGGTACCGAACAGTCGCTGGACCACGGCTCCAAGGCGCTGCTGGCCAGCCGGGTGCTGGACGCACTCGGCCCGCTGCTGCGCTGATTTCCGCACCGGAACGACTGCGGGCGCGGCTCCGGAACTCCGGGAGATTTCCGGGCCGCCCCCGCCTCCGCTGGAGGGGTGCCGGAGCGGGCCCGGGTGTCCTCGCGGTGTCGCCCCTTTGGAATAGTCTGAGTAGAAGGCTTGCGCTCCGGCGGGACACCGCTACTGTCGCAGACCGACCGAGCAACCCGTGAGGGGAAGGGAATAACTGTGCCGACGTCTGGCAGCCGCCTGTTCACCAGTGAGTCCGTGACCGAGGGTCATCCGGACAAAATCTGTGACGCCATCAGCGATTCCATCCTCGACGCGCTGCTCACCGAGGATCCGCGCAGCCGGGTCGCGGTGGAGACCCTGGTCACCACCGGCCAGGTGCACGTGGCCGGTGAGGTGACCACCTCCGCGTACGCGGACATCCCGAAGATCGTCCGGGAGAAGGTCCTGGAGATCGGATACGACTCCTCCGCAAAGGGTTTCGACGGCAACTCGTGCGGCGTGAACATCGCCATCGGCGCGCAGTCGCCGGAGATCGCGCAGGGCGTCGACACCTCGCACGAGGTCCGCACCGGCGGCGGCGAGACCACCGAGGACGAGATCGCCAGGCAGGGCGCGGGCGACCAGGGGCTGATGTTCGGCTACGCGAACACCGACACCCCCGAGCTGCTCCCGCTGCCGATCGCGCTGGCGCACCGGCTCTCCCGCAGGCTCACCGAGGTCCGCAAGACCGGCGTGCTGCCCTACCTGCGCCCCGACGGCAAGACCCAGGTCACCATCGAGTACGAGGGTGACCGCGCGGTCCGGCTGGACACCGTGGTGGTCTCCACCCAGCACGCCGCCGACATCGACCTGGACAACCTGCTCGCGCCGGATATCCGGGAGAAGGTCGTCGACGCCGTGCTCGCCGACCTGGCGCTGCCCACCCTGGACATCTCGAATGTCCGGCTGCTGGTCAACCCCACCGGCCGCTTCGTGCTCGGCGGCCCGATGGGCGATGCCGGGCTGACCGGCCGGAAGATCATCGTCGACACCTACGGCGGCTTCGCCAGGCACGGCGGCGGCGCCTTCTCCGGCAAGGATCCGTCGAAGGTGGACCGCTCGGCCGCGTACGCCATGCGCTGGGTCGCGAAGAACGTCGTCGCGGCCGGGCTGGCCGACAAGATCGAGGTCCAGGTCGCCTACGCCATCGGCAAGGCGGCCCCGGTCGGGCTCTTCGTGGAGACCTTCGGCACCGAGAAGACCGACCCGGCGAAGATCACCGCGGCGATCAACGAGACCTTCGACCTGCGTCCGGGCGCCATCATCCGCGACCTGGACCTGCTGCGCCCGATCTACGCGCAGACCGCCGCGTACGGCCACTTCGGCCGCACCGACATCGATCTGCCCTGGGAGCACACCGACCGCGCGGACAAGCTGCGCGCCGCCGCCGGGCTGTAGCCCCGCCGAGCGGAGTGGACGAACCCGACGCGGACCGTGCCGCCGCCACGGCGGACGGTCCGCGCCCGGGGCACCCCGGTGCGGGCCCGGTCGCGCGGGTGCTGCCCCTGCTCACCCCCGCCCACCTGGACCGCGACTTCGATTACCTGATTCCGCCCGAGTACGACGCCGTCGCGCAGCCGGGCGTCCGGGTGCGGATCCGCTTCGCCGGCCGTCTCGTCGACGGCTACCTGCTGGCCCGCCTCGACCGCAGCGCACACGAGGGAACCCTGCGTCCGCTCGAGCGCGTCGTCTCGCCCGAGCAGGTCCTCACCCCCGAGATCGAACGTTTGGTCCGCGCCGTCGCCGCGCGCTACGCGGGCACCCGCGCCGACGTCCTCCGCCTGGCCATCCCGCCCCGCCACGCGCGCACCGAGGGAAAACCGGCAACCACGCACCTCGATTCCGCCGCAGACGCGCCGACTGCCGCGCAGCCGGTTCCGGCCGACGGCGCATCGACCGCAGCGCAGCAGAGTTCGTCCCCGCGGCCGCATGATCTGTCGCGAACCGCGCAATCAGCCGAGCGGGAACCGGGCGAGGCAGGCGACGGCGCGGACGAGACGAACGCGCACGAACCCGGTGCGCAGCAGTCGAATCCGCCGATCGACGTCACCGCATGGTCCCGCTACACCCACGGCCGAACCTTCCGCACGGCCCTGCGTGAACAACGCGGCCCCCGCGCCGCCTGGCAGGCCCTCCCTGGCGAGGACTGGCCCCGCCGCCTGGCGGAACTGGCCGCCACCACCGATGCCACCGGCCACGGCACCCTCATCCTCGTCCCCGACCAACGCGACCTCGACCGCGTCCTGGCGGAATGCGAAGACCTGGTCGGCGACCGCGTGGTCGGCCTGGCCGCGGGGCTGGGCCCCTCGGCCCGATACCGCCGCTGGCTGGCGGCCCTCCGCGGCACCGCGACGGTCGTGGTCGGCACGCGGAGCGCCGTCTTCGCCCCGGTCCGCGACCTCGGCCTGATCGCCATCTGGGACGACGGCGACGACACCTTCGCCGAACCCCGCGCCCCCTACCCGCACGCCCGCGAGGTCGCCATGCTCCGCGTGCACGAGACCGGCGCCGCCTTCGTCGCCGCCGGCTTCGCCCGCACCGCGGAGATCCAGGCCGTCGTCGACTCCGGCTGGGCACACGACCTGGTGGCCGACCGGGCTGTCGTCCGCGAGCGCGCCCCGCACATCAGCGCGCCGGGCGACACCGACATCGCCCTGGAGCGCGACCCCGTGGCCAGAGCCGTCCGCATCCCCGGCGTCGCCTTCGCCGCGGCCCGCGCCGCGCTGAAGGAGGGCGCGCCGGTGCTGGTGCAGGTCCCGCGCCGCGGCTACGTCCCGGCGCTGGCCTGTGCGCGCTGCCGCAACCCGGCCCGCTGCCGCCGCTGCAACGGCCCGCTCGCGCTGCCCGAGCACGCGGGCGACGGCGCGCACAGCCCGGCCTGCCGGTGGTGCGGCAGCACCGAGGCGGCCTTCCGCTGCCCGGTCTGTGCCTCCCGCGCGCTGCGCGCCGTGGTGATCGGCGCCGCGCGCACCGCGGAGGAGCTCGGCCGCGCCTTCCCGGACGTGCCGATCCGCGGCTCCGGCGGTGGAACGGTGCTGGACACCGTCGAGCCGGGCCCGCAGGTCGTCGTCGCCACCGTCGGCGCCGAGCCGCGGGTGCGCGGCGGCTACGGCGTCGGGCTGCTGCTCGACGGCTGGGCCCTGCTCACCCGCGCCGACCTGCGCGCCACCGAGGACACGCTGCGCCGCTGGACCGCGGCGGCCGCGCTGGTCCGGCCGCACGGCCGGGTGATCGTGATGGCCGACCCGGCGGTGCCGACGGTGCAGGCGCTGGTGCGCTGGGACCCGGTCGGGCACGCGCGCGCCGAGCTGGCGGGGCGCACCGAGGTCGGCTTCCCGCCCGCCGTCCGGCTCGCCGCCGTCGACGGCACCGGCGCCTCGGTGGCCGACTTCCTCGCCGCGACAACGCTTCCCGACGGGGTGCAGGTGCTCGGCCCGGTCCCGCTGCCGGAGAGCGCCCGCCCGCCCTTCGCCGCGGACAGCAGCGCTCCGGTCGAACGCATCCTGCTCCGCGTCCCGCGCTCCGACGGCGCCGCGCTCGCCCGCGCCCTCACCGCCGCCCAGGCCGTGCGCAGCACGCAGCGCTCGGACGCCCCGCTGCGCGTCCAGATCGACCCCGTCGACATCGGCTGACCCCGAGACCCGGCGCAGCACGCGCCGCCGCACCGAGCCGGTCCGCACCGACTCGGCCCCGTCGAACGTGCTTCGGCCTGCGCCGGTACTCCGGTCGCGCCACCACCCACCTTCGCCCGCCGGGAACAACGCACGGACTCCTTGCGTTCGATCTATTGTCGATATATCGTCGATACTGTGAAACGAACACGAGAGCCTGAGGAGGCAATCATGGAACACCCACTGCACGGAGAATTCGGCCCGCGTGGCCCCCGCCCCCCGTTCGAGCGGGGCCGCGGGCACTTCCGCCGCGGCGGCAGGCACGGCTTCGGTCCCGGACCGGAGTTCGGCCCCGGCTTCGGCCCCGGCGGTTTCGGCCCCGGCCCGGGTTTCGGCCCCGGTCTCGGCCGTGGCCGCGGCAGGGGCGGGCGCGGCAGGCGCGGCGACGTGCGCGCCGCGGTCCTGCTGCTGCTCACCGAGGGGCCCATGCACGGCTACGAGCTGATCCAGCGGATCCGCGAGCGCTCCGAGGACGTCTGGCGGCCGAGCCCCGGCTCGATCTACCCGGCGCTGGCGCAGCTCGAGGACGAGGGGCTGATCGTTATCGAGAAGGTCTCCGGCCGCAAGACCGCGAAGCTCTCCGAGGAGGGCGTGCGCTACGTCGAGGAGCACCGGGACGAGCTCGGCGACCCCTGGGCGGACGTCGCAGGCGATGTCGGGCCGCACGCGCGGGATCTGCGCGAGCTGATCGGGGCGCTCATGGGCGCCGTCGGCCAGGTCGCCGCCGCGGGCACCCCCGCGCAGGCGGCGAAGGCGGCCGAGGTGCTCACCGAGGCCCGCCGCAGCCTGTACCGCATCCTCGCCGACGACGACGAGCCCGGAGTGGCCGAGAGCGAGAAGTGACCTCGAGCGCGGGGCCGGACACGCCCGGGTGTACCCGGCCGCCGGCCCCGCCGCCGGCACCGGAATTCGGGGCATGACAAACCGCCCCCGACCGGCGTCCCGGCCGCTGCGCAACGGTGCGGCGACCGCGCGGTAACGAAGGTGTGAAAGCACGCGGCTCGGCCCGCGAAAAGCGCTGGGAAGCGCGAGAATTGTTGAATGGAACAACCGTCTCGGGTGTGGGGTAGGGGATTGTCACAACTGCGGCGCGGGGCCGCGGTTCTGGCGGTGGTCGCGAGCGCGGTGGTCGGCACCGCAGCGGGGATGTATCCGTGGTCGGCGTCGGCGCAGCCGAGCGACTTCCGGGCGGCCGAGGTGCCGACCGAGCAGGGCCCGCCGCAGCCGGACCACCTGGCCGCCGCCTGGTACCAGAAGCAGCATCCGCGCGTCGTGCCGACCGGCACCAACGATTTCGGCTGCACGCCGGATGCCGAGCGCCCGCGCCCGGTGATCCTGGCACACGGCACCGACTCCTCCGCCTACTCGGACTACTCGGCCATCGCGCCGCGGCTCGCCGCCGCGGGCTTCTGCGTCTTCGCCCTGAACTACGGCGGCGCGCCGGGGGCGCTGAGCTACGGCACCGAGGATCTGCCTGCCAGCGGGCGGCAGCTCGCCGCCTTCGTCGACCAGGTGCTCGCCGCCACCGGCGCCGCACAGGTCGACCTGGTCGGCTTCTCGCAGGGCGCCAACGTGACCCGCTACTACACCAACAAGCTCGGCGGCGCGCCGAACGTCGGGCGCTGGGTCGGGCTGGCCTCGCCCAGCTACGGCGGGGTCATGTACGGGCTGGTGCCGATCGCGCAGGCCATCCCCGGCGTGCTGCAGGTCTTCGAGCGGGTCACCTCGCTGGCCGCGGTGCAGCAGGCGCAGGGCTCGCCGGTGATGACCGAGCTCAACGCGGGCGGCGACACCGTGCCCGGCCCGGAGTACATCACCGTCGGCAGCCGGGTGGACGAGATGATCCAGCCGTTCGGCAATATCGCCCTGCACGGCCCGAACGCGCGCAACATCGCGCTGCAGGACCTCTGCGCGGCCGACCTGACCGGGCACTTCCACATGGTCTACGACCCGTTCGTGCAGGATCTGCTGATCGGGGTGCTCGATCCGGAGCACGCGCCGGAGCCGGTGTGCGCACCGGTCCCGCTCGGCACCGGCATTCCGCAGGTGGTGATCGCGGGCAACTCCTGACCGTCCGGGCGGGCTCTCTAGAATGGGACGACCGTTGTTCCGTCTTCCCGGGAGTCCGCCGTGACCGTCCAGCCCGTTCGCCTCTTCGGCGACCCGATCCTGCGCTCGCGCGCCGCCGAGGCGGCGGCCTTCGACGCCGAATTGCGCAGGCTGGTGGACGATCTCACCGACACCATGCACGACGACGGCGGGGTCGGGATGGCCGCGCCGCAGATCGGGGTCGGGCTGCGGGTCTTCGTCTACGACACCGGCGACGCGGCCGGGCACCTGGTGAACCCGAGCTACGAGGTGCTCGGCGAGGAGGAGCAGGTCGGCCCGGAAGGCTGCCTCTCCATTCCCGGCGTGCGCTACGACGTGCGCCGCGCGCTGCGGCTGCGGGCCACCGGGGTCGACGTCACCGGCGCTCCGGTCTCCTTCGAGGCGGACGGGCTGCTCGCCCGGTGCGTGCAGCACGAGACCGACCACCTGGACGGGGTGCTCTTCCTGGACCGGCTGGATCCGGCTTCGCGCAAGGAGGCCATGCGCACCATCCGCGAGTCGGACTGGTTCGGCGCGGGGATCACGGTGCGCGAGTCGCGCGGGCTCGGCACGGGGGGCGGTCGCTGATGCGGGTGCTCTTCGCGGGAACCCCCGACCCCGCCGTTCCGGCCCTTCGCACGCTGCTCGAGTCGCCGCGGCATGCCGTGATCGGGGTTCTCACCAGGCCCGATGCCGTGGCCGGGCGCGGGCGCAAGGTGAGCAGGTCGCCGGTGGCGCTGCTCGCCGACGAGCACGGGATCCCGGTCTTCACCCCGGGCAAGCCGGGGGAGCCGGAGTTCGTCGAGCAGCTCACCGAGCTGGCGCCGGACTGCTGCCCGGTGGTCGCCTACGGCGCGCTGCTGCCGGAGCGGATCCTCGGCATTCCGCCGCACGGCTGGATCAACCTGCACTTCTCGCTGCTGCCCGCCTGGCGCGGGGCGGCGCCGGTGCAGGCCGCCGTCGACGCGGGGGACGAGATCACCGGCGCCTCCACCTTCCGCATCGAGGCCGGGCTGGACACCGGGCCGGTGTTCGGTGTGATCACCGAGAAGATCGAGGTCACCGACACCGCGGGCACGCTGCTGGAGAAGCTCTCGCACAGCGGGGCGCACCTGCTCGCCACCACGCTCGACGGGGTCGAGGACGGGACGCTGCAGGCGGTGCCGCAGAGCACGGACGGGGTCTCCTACGCGCCCAAGCTGGCGCCGGAGGCGGGGCGGGTGCGCTGGGATCAGCCCGCGCTCAACGTCGGCCGCCGGATCCGCGCCGTCACCCCGGCCCCCGGCGCCTGGACCCTCGTCGACTCGGCCCGGCTCAAACTCGGCCCGGTCGAGCTGGTCGAGGAGGAGCTGCCGGTCGGCGCCGTCGAGGTGCGCAGGGACGGGGTCTACATCGGCACCGCCACCACCGCCGTCCGCCTCGGCCAGGTGCAGCCCCCGGGCAAACGCATGATGCCCGCCATCGACTGGGCCCGCGGCGCGCGGCTCGGCACCGGAACGGTGGTCGAATGAACAGCGATGCCCGCCGCACCGGCGGTACCCCCCGCGGCGCGGCCGCCGACTCCGGCGACATCGGTCGCCGCGACCGGGGTGCCGATGACCGCCGGGACGCGAGCGGTCGGCGCGCTTCCGAGCGCGACCGTTCGGGCGACGTGCGTCGCCCGAACGCCGACGGTGCCGAGCGCGACCGGCGGGGTGGCGGGCGGCGCGGGGACGACCGCCGCGCCGAGAAGGGGCGCACCGACGTCCGCCCGAGTGGGAAGCGTTCCGGCGCACCGGAAGACGGGGCGCGGCTCGCGGCCAGGGATCTGCTGCGCGATGTGCGCGAACGCGACGCCTACGCGAACCTCGCCCTCCCGGCGCTCCTCCGCCGCTACAAGCTCTCCGGCCGCGACGCCGCGCTCGCGACGGAACTCGCCTACGGCACCAGCCGCGCCCGCGGCCAGCTCGACGCGGTGATCGAGGCGGCGGCCGCCCGCCCGATCGCGGAGATCGACGGCGACCTCCTCGACGTCCTCCGCCTCGGCACCTACCAACTCCTGCGCACCAGGATCGGCGCGCACGCCGCGGTGGACACCTCGGTCGCCCTGGTCCGTGCCGAGCACGGCCAGGGCAAGGCGGGCTTCGTGAACGCGGTCCTGCGCAAGGCCGCGAACCGCACCCTGGCGGAGTGGGTCGAGGAACTGGCCCCGGCCGACCCGGTGGCCCACCTCGCGTTCGAGCACGCGCACCCGCTCTGGATCGCCCAGTCCTTCGCCGACGCGCTCGGCGCCCGCGCGGGCGAGCTGGCCGCCGCGCTCGAGGCCGACGACGCCCGCCCCGCGGTGCACCTGGTCGCCCGCCCCGGCGACATCACCGCCGAGGAGCTGGCCCTGGTCACCGGCGGCACCGAGGGCCGCTGGTCCCCGTACGCGGTCTACCTGGACGAGGGCGGCGACCCGGGCGACCTGGAGCCGATCCGGGCCGGCATGGCCGCGGTGCAGGACGAGGGCAGCCAGCTGGTTGCGCTCGCGCTCACCCGCGCCGAGCTCGACGGCCCCGACACCGGCCGCTGGCTCGACCTGTGCGCGGGCCCCGGCGGCAAGGCGAACCTGCTCGGCTCGCTCGCCGCCATCGACGGCTACACCGTGGACGCGGTCGAGCACTCCGAGCACCGCGCCGAACTGGTCCGCCGCGCCACGAAGGACCTCCCGGTCCGGGTGCACGTCGTGGACGGCAGGGACAGCGGCCTCGAGCCCGGCTACGACCGCATCCTGGTCGACGCCCCGTGCACCGGTCTCGGCGCGCTGCGGCGCCGCCCCGAGGCGCGCTGGCGGCGCCGCCCGGAGGATCTCGCCGAGCTCACCGCCCTGCAGCGCGAACTCCTCTCCGCCGCCTACGACCTGCTCCGCCCCGGCGGCGTCGTGCTCTATTCGACCTGCTCCCCGCACCTGGCCGAGACCACGGCCGTGGCGGGCGACCTGGTGCGCCGCACCGGCGCGCTCGAACTGGACACCCCCGCGCTGCTGCCCGGCGTCACCGACGCGGGCGACGGCCCGTCCGCTCAGCTCTGGCCGCACCGGCACGGCACCGACGCCATGTTCCTGGCCGCCCTGCGCAAACCCGCCTGAGCCGCCGCGCGGGCGGGTTCCATTCGTCCAAGCCGGAGCGCGCGGCGGCGCGCAGACTGGACAGCATGACCTGCACCTGGGAGGACGTCGTCGCGCTCGGCCGCGAGCTGCCCGGCGTCGAAGAGAGCACCTGGTACCGCACCCCGTCGCTGAAGGCGGGCGGCAAGGGTTTCGCGCGGCTGCGCACCGAGGCGGAGGGCGCGGTCATGCTGCGCTGCCCGATGGCGGAGAAGGAGGCGCTGCTCGCCTCGGGCGACCCGGCCTTCTTCACCACCCCGCACTACGACGGCTACGCGAGCATCCTGGTCGACCTGGACCGGGTCGACCGCGCGCAGCTCGCCGAGCTGGTCGACGGCGCGTGGTGGCAGGCGGCTTCGGCGAAGCTGCGCAAGCAGCGGGAAGGGTAGCTACTCGCGGGTGGTCTGCTCGCGCAACCTGGCCAGCGTCTTGGCCAGGATCCGGGAGACGTGCATCTGCGAGATCCCCATCCGCTGCGCGATCTGGGTCTGCGTCATGGACTCGAAGAACCGCATGGTGAGGATGCGCCGCTCGCGCTCCGGCAGCCCGGCGAGCAGCGGCCGGATCGCCACGTACTCCTCGACCCGGTCGAACTGCGACTCCTCCTCGCCGAGCGTGTCAAGCAGCGAGGCCTCGGTGTCGCGGCCGAGCGAGGCGGCGTCGATGGAGCTGGGCTGGTAGGCGTTGCCCGCGATCACCGCCTGGGTGACCTCGTCCGGGTCGACGCCGAGCTCGGCGGCGATCTCCTTGGCGGTGGGGGAGCGGCCGAGCCGCTGCGAGAGCGAGTCGATCGCCGCACCGATCCGCAGGTGCGTCTCCTTGACCCGGCGCGGCACCCGCATGGCCCAGGTGTTGTCCCGGAAGTAGCGCCTGACCTCGCCCATGATGGTCGGCACCGCGAAGGAGAGGAAGTTGGAGCCGCGGCCGACGTCGAAGCGGTCCACCGCGTGCACCAGCCCGACCCGCGCCACCTGGGTGAGGTCGTCGAACGGCTCGCCGCGGCCGCTGAACTTGCGCGCGATGTGGTCGGCGAGCGGGATGCAGCGGTTGATCAGCTCCTCGCGCACCGCGGCGTGCCGCGCGGTGCCCGGCTCGGTGCGGGCCAGGTCGCCGAAGAGCGCGGCGACGTCGTCGTAGCCGGGGACGGAGCCCTTGGCGCCGTACTCCGCGACCGCGTCGTCCTCGCCGCCGAGAGCGTCCTCCTCCGGATCGTCGACGGCGGCGTCACCGGTGGTCGCCGCGGCCGGTTCCGGTTCGGGCTGCCGCGGCGTGCTCGCGTCCGGCCCGGCCTCCGCACCGGCCGCGTCGCGCTGTGGCTCGAACACGGGCCGTCCGTCCGTCACGCCTCGGCCCGGGCCCGGCGGAACTCGACCCAGGTCGGGTAGCCGGCGGCGGTCGCGTCGTACGGGGCCTGATCGGCCTCCACGGAGTCGGCCAGGGTGCGCAGCACGTGCCAGCCGAAGCTGCGCTGATCGGGTAGCCCCTCGGTCGCCGCCAGCCCGCTCACGTGCACGAGCAGGTCGGTCTCGCCGACCACGAAGCGGCAGTTCAAGTAGCTGTCCGGCGCCGCGACCTCGATCAGGTTCGAGCACACCTCGTCCACCGCGAGCCGAACGTCGGCCACCTCGTCCAGGGTGAATTCGCTGAGCAGCACCAATGTTTCGGCGAGCCCGCGCACGATGGGCAGCTGCGAGACCGCGGCTGCCACCCTGATCTCCACCGGGGTGCTGTATATCCCCTTCTCCGCCGAAATGTTGATCACGCTCAGAGGTTACCCACCCGCGGGGCGGCACAACCGCGCGGACCTGCGCGGCGCGCGGCCGATACACTCCGCGCTGTGTCCACTCCGACGTTCGCCCGCCCCGACCGGCCGATGATCGCCCCGTCCATCCTCTCCGCCGACTTCGCCAACCTGGCCGCCGAGACCAGGGCGGTGGCAGGCGCGGACTGGCTGCACGTGGACGTGATGGACGCGCACTTCGTGCCGAACCTGACGCTCGGCCTGCCGATCGTGCAGAGCCTGCTCAAGGCCACCGACATCCCGCTCGACTGCCACCTGATGATCGAGGATCCGGGCCGCTGGGCGCCGCCGTACGCGGAGGCGGGGGCGCACAACGTCACCTTCCACGCCGAGGCCACCGACGACCCGGTCGCCGTCGCCAGGGACATCCGCGCGGCGGGCGCCAAGGCCGGGCTCTCGGTCAAGCCGGGCACCCCGATCGAGCCGTACCTGGAGATCCTGCGCGATTTCGACACGCTGCTGGTGATGAGCGTCGAGCCGGGCTTCGGCGGCCAGTCGTTCATCCCCGAGGTGCTGGCCAAGGCGAAGGCGGTGCGCAGGCTGGTCGACTCCGGCGAGCTGCGGCTGCTGGTGGAGATCGACGGCGGCATCAACGCCGACACCATCGAGGCCGCCGCCGAGGCGGGGGTGGACTGCTTCGTCGCGGGGTCGGCGGTCTACGGCACCGCGGACCCGGCCGCCACGGTGGCCGCGCTGCGCGCCCGCGCGGCCGAGGCGGCGGCCGCCACCGCGAGCTGAACGGCGGGGAATGCGCGACCCGGTGCGGGATGTTCGCACCGGTAGACCCGGAGGGAGACACATGTTCACAGGGATCGTGGAGGAGCTCGGCGAGATCGTCGCGGTCGAGCGGCTCACCGACGCCGCGCGGCTGACCATCCGCGGCAAGCTGGTGACCTCGGACGCCGCGCACGGCGATTCGATCGCGGTGAACGGCGTCTGCCTGACCGTCGTCGACGACGTGGTCGTCGGCGACTCCTTCACCGTCGACGTGATGGCCGAGACGCTGAACCGGTCCAGCATCGGGGCGCTCGACATCGGCTCCCGGGTGAACCTGGAGCGCGCCGCCGCGCTGAACAGCAGGCTCGGCGGGCACCTGGTGCAGGGCCACGTGGACGGCACCGGGGCCGTGCTCGCCCGCACCCCGTCGGAGAACTGGGAGGTCGTGCGGGTCTCGCTGCCCGCCGAGATCGCGAAGTACGTGGTGGAGAAGGGCTCGATCACCGTCGACGGCACCTCGCTCACCGTCTCCGGGCTCGGCGGCTCGGCTGCCGACGGCGACTGGTTCGAGGTCTCGCTCATCCCGACCACGCTCGCGCTCACCACGCTCGGCTCCGCGCCCGCCGGGACCACCGTGAACCTCGAGGTCGACGTCATCGCCAAGTACGTGGAGCGGTTGCAGCAGCGCGGCTGAGCGGGCGGCGCGGAATGCCTCCCCGCGCAGGCCGTAGTGTGGTGAGGCAAAGTGCCCCCCGGTGGGGCGAACACGATGGAGCGCAAAGACGTGACCAGGTTCGACACTATCGAGCGGGCTGTCGCCGACATGGCGGCGGGCAAGGCCGTCGTCGTGGTCGACGACGAGGACCGCGAGAACGAGGGTGACCTCATCTTCGCCGCGGAGAAGGCGACGCCCGAGCTGGTCGCGTTCATGATCCGCTACACCTCGGGCTATATCTGCGTCCCGCTCACCGGCGAGGACTGCGACCGCCTCGGGCTGCCGCCGATGTACGCGATGAACCAGGACAAGCACGGCACCGCCTACACCGTCTCGGTCGATGCCCGCGACGGCATCACCACCGGCATCTCCGGGGCCGACCGCGCCACCACCATCCGGCTGCTCGCCGACCCCAACGCCAAGGCCGACGACCTGACCAGGCCCGGCCACGTGGTCCCGCTGCGCGCCAAGGAGGGCGGCGTGCTGCGCCGCCCCGGGCACACCGAGGCCGCGGTCGACCTGGCCCGGATGGCCGGGCTGCGTCCGGCGGGCGTGATCTGCGAGATCGTCTCCCAGAAGGACGAGGGCCACATGGCCCGCACCGAGGAGCTGCGGGTCTTCGCCGACGACCACGACCTCGCGCTGATCTCCATCGCCGAGATGATCGCCTGGCGGCGTAGGCACGAGCAGCAGGTCGTCCGGATCGCCGAGGCGCGCATCCCGACCGCGCACGGCCAGTTCCAGGCGGTCGGCTACCAGAGCATCTACGACGAGGTCGAGCACGTCGCGCTGGTCCGCGGCGATATCGGCGACGGCGACGACGTGCTGGTGCGGGTGCACTCGGAGTGCCTCACCGGCGACGTCTTCGGCTCGCTGCGCTGCGACTGCGGCCCACAGCTGGACGCCGCGCTGGAGCTGGTGGCCACCGAGGGGCGCGGCGTCGTGCTCTACATGCGCGGCCACGAGGGCCGC
Organism: Nocardia sp. NPDC057227; assembly: GCF_042669725.1. Taxonomy (NCBI): domain Bacteria; kingdom Bacillati; phylum Actinomycetota; class Actinomycetes; order Mycobacteriales; family Nocardiaceae; genus Nocardia; species Nocardia sp. NPDC057227. The sequence goes on from NZ_JBHUXA010000020.1 coordinate 78,349, forward strand.
GGCATCGGGCTCATGCACAAGCTGCAGGCCTACCAGCTGCAGGACTCCGGCCACGACACCGTCGACGCCAATATCGAGCTCGGGCTGCCCGCCGACGCGCGGGACTACGGCATCGGCGCGCAGATCCTGGTCGACCTCGGGGTCCGGTCCATGCGGCTGCTCACCAACAACCCGGCCAAGCGGGTCGGGCTGGACGGCTACGGCCTGACCGTGAGCGAGCGGGTGCCCATGACGGTGCGCCCGAACGCCGAGAACCTGCGGTACCTGCGCACCAAGCGCGACCGCATGGGCCACGACCTGGTCGGGCTGGACGACCTGGATCTCGGCGAGACCGCGCACTAGGAAGGACCCCCGAACAATGAGTGGCACCGGCGTACCGAGCTTCGAGCTGTCCGACTCCGCCGACCTCCGGCTCGGCATCGTGGCCTCGCGCTGGCACACGGCCATCTGCGACACCCTGGTGGCGAATGCCGAGCGGGTGGCGAAGGAGGCCGGGGTGCGGCAGGTGACGATCGTCCGCTGCGCGGGCGCGATGGAGCTGCCGGTGGTGGCGCAGGAGCTGGCCCGCACGCACGACGCGGTGGTCGCGCTCGGCGTCGTCATCCGCGGCGGCACCCCGCACTTCGAGTACGTCTGCGACGCGGTGACCGCCGGGCTCACCCGGGTCTCGCTGGACGCGGGCACCCCGGTGGCGAACGGCGTTCTCACCACGAACACCGAGGAGCAGGCGCTGGACCGCGCCGGGCTGCCCGGCTCCGCGGAGAACAAGGGCGAGCAGGCGGCCGCCGCCGCGCTCGACGCCGCGCTCACCCTGCGCGCGCTGCGCGGATCGGCGTAGCCGTGCCCGTGGTGCGGATTCGCCGCAGGGCCACGGCGGCGCCCGAGCCGGACTGGGATCTCGAGGTGCGGCCGCGAAAGGCGGTGCGCACCGCGCGGATCGTCGCGGTCGTCCTGCTGATCCTGTTCGTCATCGCGGGTACCGGCATGCGCAGTGCCTTCACCGGGGTGAACTTCCGGCTGATCGATCAGCTCGCGATGATCGCCATCGGCGTGCTCGCCGCGCTCACCGCGCTGCTGCTCACCCGGCCGCGGGTGCGGGTCGGGCCGAGCGGCGTCACGGTGCGGAACGTGCTCGGCGACAGCCGGTTCGGCTGGGAGCACGTCCGCGGCGTCTCCTTCCCGGACCGCAAGGCGTGGGCCCGCCTCGAACTCGAGCACGACGAGTACGTGCCGATGCTCGCGGTGCGCGCCAACGACGGGCAACACGCGGTGGCGGCACTCGACCGCATCCGCGAGCTGGGCGCGAAGTACACCGCCGTCGCCTGACCCCGGCGTCCCTCGCCGCGGGAACGCGGCGATCCCGCGCGCCCGCCTGCGCGGCCCGGATCAGCGGGTGTCGCCCAGGACCACGCCCTCGCGGCGCGGATCGGCGCCGCCGGTCAGCCCGTCGCCGTCCACCACGATGGCGCTGAGCCCGCTGCTCTGCGGCGCCACCGACACCTGGTGCCCGAGCTCGCGCAGCCGGATCACCAGCGGGTCGCGGTTCCCGTCGTCGGCGGCGTCGATCGCCGGGTGCTCGCCGCCGACGCCGGTACTCGGGGTGTTGCCCGCGCCGAACGACACCGCGGAGACCGCCTGCTGCGGATCGAGCCCCCAGTCCAGCAGCCCGACCAGCGTCTTCACCACGAACTGGATGATCACCGAGCCGCCGGGCGAGCCGGTGACCAGCTGCAGGTCGCCCAGCGCGCCCGACCCGCCCGAGCCGAACACCAGGGTCGGGCTCATGGAGCTGCGCGGCCGCTTGCCCGGCTCCAGCCGGTTCGCCACCGGCGCACCGTCGGTGCCGAGCGGGTCGGCGGCGAAGTCGGTGAGCTGGTTGTTCAGCAGGTAGCCGTCGACCATGTGGAACGAGCCGAACGCCGACTCCACCGTCGTCGTCATGGCGGCGGCGTTGCCGTCGCGGTCGACGACCGAGATGTGGCTGGTGCCGTGCTCGGGCGGCTGCGGCCCGGTGCCGAGCGGCACCGGCCCGAAGTCGCCCGGCTGCGCGGTGCTTATGCTGCGGCCCGGATCGATCAGCCCCGCGCGCTGCTTCAGGTACTCCGGGTTCAGCAGCGTCTGCGGCGAATTGCCCGGCAGCGGAACGAAGTCGGTGTCCGCCACGTACTTGTTGCGGTCGGCGTAGGCGAGCCGCTCGGCCTCCGAGATCAGGTGCACCGCCTCGGCGCGCGGCTTGCCGCCGTTCGCGTCGATGTTCTCCGGGCCGAGCGCCGCGAGGTCGACGTTCGACAGGATGCCGAGCGTGGCGGCCACCGCGATCCCGCCGGACGACGGCGCCGGCATGCCGCAGATCCGGTGCCCGCGGTACTCCGTGCAGAGCGGGTCGCGCTCGACCGCTGTGTACTTCGCCAGGTCCTCGGTGCTGATCAGGCTCGGGGTGCGGCCGCCGGTGCCCGCCCGCGCCGCGTCGACCAGGTTCGCCGCCAGCGCGCCGGTGTAGAAGGCGTCGGCGCCGTCGGTGGCGACGGTGTTCAGCGTCTTGCTGTAGGCGGGGTTGGTGAGCACCGTCCCCTCGCGCTTGGGCGTGCCGTCCGGCTCCAGGAAGTAGCCGCGGGCGTTCTCGTCCCTGGCCAGCTGCGGCGCCGACTCGGCGATCTGCCCGGCCAGCCTGGCACTGATCGGGAAGCCGCTGTCGGCCAGCGTGATCGCCGGGCCGAAGAGCTCGCGCCAGCCGGTGCTGCCGTGCGCGTCGTGTACCCGGTCCAGCATGCGCAGCACCCCGGGCACGCCGATCGAGCGGCCGCTGGCCCTCGCGTCCGGCGCGGGCTCGGTGCGCTCGGTGTCGCTGACCCAGCGCAGGTAGTTCTCGGTTGCCGCCGCCGGCGCCGTCTCCCTGCCGTCGTAGGCCCGCAGGGTATTGCTGGCCTTGTCGTAGTAGAGCAGGAAGGCGCCGCCGCCGATCCCGGAGGCCTGCGGCTCCACCAGCCCGAGCACCGCCTGCGCCGCGACCAGGGCGTCGGCCGCGGTGCCGCCGTCGCGCAGCACCTCGCAGGCGGCCTCGGTGGCGACCGGGTTGGCGGTCGAGACGGCGTAGGTCGAGGTCCGCACCGTGCTCATCCCGGCGCGGTAGCCGCTCGCGATCTCCGGGTTGGTGGCGATGTCGCCGCCGCCGCCCCCGGCCGGCCCCGCCGCCGGCACCGGCGTCCCGTTCGGGCCCGCCACGCAGGTGCCGCCAGCGGCGTCGTCGCCGGACGAACACCCGACGGCCAGCCCCACCGTCAGCAGCAGCGCCGCCGTGGCGCCGGACCAGGTTCCGCACACGCGCCTCATGCCCGAACTGTAACTCCGGTGGGTGCGCCCGAGCGGAATGTTCCCGTTATCGGGGAGGCCGGGTCGGTACCCTCGATCGGGTGGCGATCGAGGCGGTGATGATCGACTTCTCCGGCACGCTGTTCCGGCTGGAGGAGGACGAGTCCTGGTACGCGGACCTGGTCCGCCCGGACGGCGGGCGGTTCGCCGTGCACGAGACGGCGGAGATCATGCGCCGGATGACCGCGCCGGTCGGCCGCACCGTCGACCTGGACGAGGCGGGCAAGCACGCCTGGGCGCACCGCGACCTGGACCCGGCGCTGCACCGCGAGGCGTACCTGAAGGTGCTGCTCGCCAGCGGCGTGCCCGACACCGAGCAGGCGACCCGGCTCTACGAGCGGCTGATCGACCCGGCCGAGTGGGAGCCGTACCCCGACACCGGCGCCGCGCTCGAACTGCTCGCCGCGCGGGACATCCCGGTCGCCGTGGTCAGCAATATCGCCTTCGACCTGCGCCCCGCCTTCGCCGCGCGGGGCTGGGACCGGCTGGTGCGCGCCTTCACGCTCTCCTACGAGGTCGGCGCGGTGAAGCCGGAGCCGGCCATTTTCGAGGCCGCGCTGAAGGCGCTCGGCGCCGCCCCGGAACGCGCGCTCATGGTGGGCGACAGCGCGGAGGCCGACGGCGGCGCCACGGCGCTCGGCTGCGCCTTCGCCGAGGTGCCGCCGCTGCCGACGGCCGAGCGGCCGGAGGCCCTGCTCGGCGCGCTCGCCGCGCACGGCATCGCCGCACCGCGCTGAGGCCACGCGCGGATCGTCCTGTCGGAGGCCGTCGATAGGCTGGTTCCGTGGCAGATCCCGCGACGTACCGGCCGGCGCCGGGCACCATTCCGGTGGAACCCGGCGTCTACAAGTTCCGTGACGTCCACGGCCGGGTCGTCTACGTCGGCAAGGCCAAGAGCCTGCGCTCCCGGCTCAACTCGTACTTCGCCGACATCGCGTCGCTGCACCCGCGGACCCGGCAGATGGTCACCACCGCCGCGAGCGTGGAGTGGACCGTCGTCTCCACCGAGGTGGAGGCGCTGCAGCTGGAGTACAACTGGATCAAGGAGTTCGACCCCCGCTTCAACGTCAGGTACCGGGACGACAAGTCCTATCCGGTGCTCGCGGTGACGCTGGACGAGGAGTTCCCCCGGCTCTTCGTCTACCGCGGTGCGCGACGCAAAGGCGTCCGCTACTTCGGCCCGTACGCGCACGCCTGGGCGATCAGGGAAACGCTCGACCTGCTGCTCCGGGTCTTCCCCGCGCGCACCTGCTCGAACGGGGTCTTCAAGCGGCACAACCAGATCGGCCGCCCCTGCCTGCTCGGCTACATCGACAAGTGCTCGGCGCCCTGCGTCGGCCGGGTCACCCCCGGCCAGCACCGCGACATCGTCGACGACTTCTGTGACTTCCTCGCGGGCCGTACCGACAAGATGGTCAAGCAGCTGGAGCGCCGCATGCACGACGCCTCCGACGACCTGGACTTCGAGCTGGCCGCCCGGCTCCGCGACGACGTGCGGGCGCTGCGCCGGGCCATGGAGAAGCAGGCGGTGGTGCTCGGCACCGGCACCGACGCGGACGTGATCGCCTTCGCCACCGACGAACTCGAGGTCGCGGTGCAGATCTTCCACGTGCGCGACGGCCGGGTGCGCGGCCAGCGCGGCTGGGTGGTGGACAAGTCCGGCGACGCGGTGGACGTCGCGGGGACCGGCGGCGAGCTGGCCGCCCTCGTCGAGCAGTTCCTCACCCAGTTCTACGGCGAGGAGGCCGCCGTCGCCGGGCAGACCCCGGACGGGCAGTCCGGTTCGGCGGTGCCGCGCGAGGTGCTCGTCCCCGAGCTGCCCACCGACGTGGACGAGGTGCAGGAGTGGCTCGGCGCGCTGCGCGGTGGCCCGGTGCGGGTCAGGGTGCCGCAGCGCGGCGACAAGAAGGCGCTGGCCGAGACGGTGCGGCGGAACGCGGCCGAGGCGCTGGCCCAGCACAAGCTCAAGCGCGCGGGCGACCTCACCTCCCGCTCCGCCGCGCTGCAGGACATCCAGGACGCGCTGGAGCTCGACTCCGCGCCGCTGCGCATCGAGTGCGTCGACATCAGCCACGTGCAGGGCACCGACGTGGTGGCCTCGCTTGTGGTGTTCGAGGACGGGCTGGCGCGCAAGTCCGAGTACCGGCACTTCGCGATCAGGGAGGCCGCGGGCGACGGTCGCTCGGACGACGTCGGCAGCATCGCCGAGGTCACCCGCCGCCGCTTCCACCGGCTGCGCAAGGACCGCGAGGAGGCCGCCGCCGAACTGGACGGTGAGCCCGTGCCGGACGCCGACGCCCCGGAGCCCGTGCCGGACGCCGACGCGCCGGATCCCGCGCCCGGCTCCGGAACGACGGACCGGAACGGCCTGCCCGGCGACGAGGCGCTCACCGTGCGGCCGGGGATCGACCCGAACACCGGCAGGCCGCGCCGCTTCGCCTACCCGCCCAACCTGTACGTCGTCGACGGTGGCGCCCCGCAGGTCGCGGCCGCCGCCGAGGTGCTCGACGACCTCGGCATCACCGATGTCGCGGTGATCGGGCTGGCGAAGCGGCTGGAGGAGGTCTGGGTGCCCGGCGAGCCGGACCCGGTGATCCTGCCGCGCAACAGCGAGGCGCTGTTCCTGCTGCAGCGGGTGCGTGACGAGGCACACCGCTTCGCCATCACCTATCACCGGAGCAAGCGCTCCCGGCGGATGACGGCATCGGCGCTGGACTCGATCCGCGGCCTCGGCGACGCCAGGCGCACCGCGCTGGTCACCCATTTCGGCTCGGTGGCCAAGCTCAGGGAGGCGACGGTGGAGCAGATCACCGAGGTGCCCGGCATCGGCGTCGCCACCGCGAAGGCGGTGCTCGCGGTGCTGAACGAGCAGGACGCGCGGTGACGGCCGTGCGCGGCGGGCGGGAATGCGTGCCCGGTTTCGCGTACGTTGTCCCTGTGCCCCTGGCCGGATGCGGCCCGGGCGGATCGGAGAGGCCAAGCGAACCCGACCTCGCGCAGGTCGCGTCGGACACGAACCGGTAGGACATGACACGCGTCGACAACACCAATGCCGAGAATCCGGTGCCGCAGCGCGGCTCCGGCGCCACCCGTCCGCAGGTCGAGGTCGTGGTCGTGACCGGGCTCTCCGGCGCGGGCCGCGGCACCGCGGCCCGGGTCCTGGAGGACCTGGGCTGGTACGTCACCGACAACCTGCCGCCCGAGCTGATCGGCCGGATGGTCGAGCTCGGGGCCTCAGCCGAGCCGCCGATCCGCAAGCTGGCGCTGGTGATGGATGTGCGCAGCCGGTTCTTCACCGGTGACCTCGGCGTCGTCACCGAGCCGCTGCACGCGCTCGGCGTCCCCACCGGCGTGCTCTTCCTGGAGGCGTCGGACGACGTCCTGATCCGCCGGTTCGGCTTCGCCAGGCGCAGGCACCCGCTGCAGAGCGAGAGCGCCGACGGCACGCTCTCGGCGGGCATCGCCGCCGAGCGGCTCCGGCTGGCCGGCGTGCGCGACGCCGCCGACCTGGTCATCGACACCACCGAGCTCTCCATCCACCAGCTGCACCGCAAGCTGGAGGAGGCGTACGGCGGAGGCACGCCGGCCGCGCTGCAGCTCACGGTGCAGTCCTTCGGCTTCAAACACGGCGTCCCGCTCGACGCCGACATGGTGCTCGACGTGCGCTTCCTGCCGAATCCGCACTGGATTCCCGAGCTGCGCGAGCACACCGGCCAGGAGCGGATGGTGCGCGACTACGTGCTCGGGCGGCCGGGCGCGGACGACTACCTGCGCACCTGCCACCACCTGGTGAACCTCACCGCGAACGGCTACCGCCAGGAGGGGAAGCGATACATGACGGTCGCAGTCGGCTGCACCGGAGGCAGGCATCGGAGCGTGGCGATCGCGGAGGCGCTCGCCGCGCTGACCAGCAGCGCGGAGGAGTCCGGCGCGGTCGACACGGTGCGCGTGGTCCATCGGGATCTGGGGCGCGAGTGACGGCGGGCGGCGATCCGGGGGGCGGCCGAGCCCCCGATGACCTCGCGGTGGCCGCGCTCGGCGGCGGGCACGGCCTGTTCGCGACGCTCTCCGCGGTGCGCAGGCTGACCGAGCGGGTGACCGCGGTGGTCACCGTCGCCGACGACGGCGGCTCCTCCGGCAGGCTGCGTTCCGAGCTCGGCATGCTGCCCCCCGGCGACCTGCGGATGGCGCTGGCCGCGCTCGCCGCGGACGCGGGCGGCACGCTGACCAGGGTGGTGCAGCACCGCTTCGGCGGCACCGGCGCGCTGGCCGGGCACTCGGTCGGCAACCTGATCCTGGCCGGGCTCACCGAGGTGCTCGGCGACCCGGTGGCCGCGCTGGACGAGGCGGCCCGGCTGCTCGGCGTCGTCGGCCGGGTGCTGCCGATGGCGCCGATCGCGCTGGACATCGAGGCCGACGTCTCCGGCCTGGAGGCCGACCCGCGGGTCAGCCGCTGCATCCGCGGCCAGGTCGCGGTGGCCACCACCCCCGGCACGGTGCGCCGGGTGCGGCTCATCCCCTCCGACCCGCCCGCCGCGCCCGCCGCCGTCTCGGCCGTCGAACACGCCGACGTCGTTGTGCTCGGCCCCGGCTCCTGGTTCACCAGCGTCATCCCGCACGTGCTGGTCCCGCAGCTGCACGAGGCGCTGCTGCACACCAGGGCGCGCAAGGTGCTCGTGCTCAACCTCGCCGCCGAGCCGGGCGAGACGGCCGGCTTCTCCGCCGAGCGCCACCTGCACGTATTGTCGCAGCACGCACCGGATTTCGGGGTCGACGACATCCTCGTCGACTCCGGCTCGGTCCCGGAGGGGCGCGAGCGCGAACACCTGGCCAGGGCCGCCGGGCAATTGCGCGCCCGGGTAACCTTCTCCGATGTCGCCGAGGCGGGGACCGACCGGCATCACCCCGGAAAGCTCGCCGCCGCACTGGATCAACTGATCAGGCAACCTCGGTCGCAACTGGCAGGGCTTCGAGTCGAGGGACGGCACATGGGCGCGGATGTGCGAACCGGGTTGGGTGGAAAGGAGCGCGTCTCGTGGCGATGACAGCCGAGGTGAAGGACGAGCTGAGCCGGCTCAGCGTGGCGCAGGTGAGTGCGAGGAAGGCGGAGCTCTCGGCGCTGCTCCGGTTCGCGGGCGGGCTGCACATCGTCGGCGGCCGGGTGATCGTCGAGGCCGAGGTCGACATGGGCTCGATCGCGCGCAGGCTGCGCCGGGAGATCTTCGAGCTGTACGGCTACGGCTCCGATGTGCACGTCCTCGGCGCGGGCGGGCTGCGCAAGACCAGCCGCTACGTGGTCCGGGTCTCCAAGGAGGGCGAGGCGCTGGCCAGGCAGACCGGGCTGCTCGACGTGCGCGGCCGCCCGGTGCGCGGGCTGCCCGCCCAGGTGGTCGGCGGCAGCATCGGGGACGCGGAGGCCGCCTGGCGCGGGGCGTTCCTGGCGCACGGTTCGCTCACCGAGCCGGGGCGCTCGTCGGCGCTGGAGGTCAGCTGCCCGGGGCCGGAGGCGGCGCTGGCGCTGGTCGGCGCCGCGCGGCGGCTCGGCATCGCGGCCAAGGCCCGCGAGGTGCGTGGCACCGACCGGGTGGTCGTCCGCGACGGCGAGGCGATCGGCGCGCTGCTCACCAGGATGGGCGCGCAGGACACCAGGCTCACCTGGGAGGAGCGCCGGATGCGGCGCGAGGTGCGGGCCACTGCCAACCGGCTGGCCAACTTCGACGACGCCAACCTGCGCCGCTCGGCGCGCGCCGCGGTGGCCGCGGCGGCCAGGGTGGAGCGGGCGCTGGAGATCCTCGCCGACGAGGTGCCCGACCATCTCGCCGCGGCCGGGAAACTCCGGGTGCAGCACCGCCAGGCGTCGCTGGAGGAGCTCGGCCAGCTCGCCGAGCCGCCGATGACCAAGGACGCGGTGGCCGGCCGGATTCGCCGGCTGCTCTCGATGGCGGACCGGCGGGCCAAGGAGCTGGGCATCCCGGACACCGAGTCGGCGGTCACGGCGGAGCTGCTGGACGACGCGTGACCGCCACCGGTCAGGTGCCCGCGGTCGGTTTCGGCCGCGGCTCGTGGTCGCGGGGGGATAATGCGTAACCTGCGCACCGTGGCCAGGTGCATGTCGGTGAGATAACGGCCGGGCACTAGGGTGAGTAGGGCATCGGAGTATCCGCCTGAAAGCTGAGGAGCGATAACGTGACTGTCCGGGTAGGCATCAACGGCTTCGGCCGTATCGGACGTAACTTCTTCCGTGCGGTGGAGGCGCAGAAGGCGCTCGGTACCACCGACATCGAGATCGTCGCGGTCAACGACCTCACCGACAACGCGACCCTGGCCACGCTGCTGAAGTACGACTCGATCCTCGGCAGGCTGCCGAAGGACGTCTCGCTCGACGGCGAGGACACCATCGTCGTCGGTGACCAGCGGATCAAGGCGCTCGCGATCAAGGAGGGCCCGGCGGCGCTGCCGTGGGGCGACCTCGGCGTGGACGTGGTGGTCGAGTCCACCGGCATCTTCACCGATGCCACCAAGGCGAAGGGCCACCTGGCGGCGGGCGCCAAGAAGGTCATCATCTCGGCCCCGGCCAAGGGCGAGGACATCACCATCGTGCTCGGCGTCAACGACGACAAGTACGACGGCAGCCAGAACATCATCTCCAACGCCTCCTGCACCACCAACTGCCTCGGCCCGCTGGCCAAGGTGCTGCACGACGAGTTCGGCATCGTCAAGGGCCTGATGACCACCATCCACGCCTACACGCAGGACCAGAACCTGCAGGACGCGCCGCACAGCGACCTGCGCCGCGCCCGCGCCGCCGCGCTGAACATCGTGCCCACCGGCACCGGCGCCGCGAAGGCCATCGGCCTGGTCCTCCCCGAGCTGCAGGGCAAGCTGGACGGCTACGCGCTGCGCGTCCCGGTCCCGACCGGCTCGGTCACCGACCTGACCGCCCAGCTGGCCAAGCCCGCCTCGGTGGACGAGGTCAACGCCGCGCTGAAGGAAGCCGCCGAGGGCAGGCTGAAGGGCATTCTGAAGTACAACACCGACCCGATCGTCTCCAGCGACATCGTCACCGACCCGCACTCGTCGATCTTCGACGCGCCGCTCACCAAGGCCATCGACGACCAGATCAAGGTCGTCTCCTGGTACGACAACGAGTGGGGCTACTCCAACCGCCTCGCCGACCTCATCGGCCTCGTCGGCAAGTCGCTCTGACCCGCATGGCTGTCAGGACACTGCAGGACCTCCTCGCCGACGGCGTCGAGGGCAGGGGCGTGCTGGTGCGCTCCGACCTCAACGTGCCGCTCGGCGCGGACGGGCAGATCACCGATCCCGGCCGGATCACCGCCTCCGTGCCGACGCTGAAGGCGCTGGTCGAGGCCGGCGCCAAGGTCGTCGTCACCGCGCACCTCGGCCGGCCGAAGGGCGAGCCCGACCCGGCGCTCTCGCTGGCGCCGGTCGCCGCGAAGCTCGCCGAGGAGCTGGGCCGCAACGTCCAGCTCGCCGGTGACGTCGTCGGCCAGGACGCGCTGGCGCGCTCCGAGGGGCTCACCGACGGCGACGTGCTGCTGCTGGAGAACATCCGCTTCGACAAGCGCGAGACCAGCAAGGACGCCGCCGAGCGCGGCAGGCTGGCCGCCGCGCTGGTCGAGCTGGTCGGCGAGGACGGCGCGTTCGTCTCCGACGGCTTCGGCGTCGTGCACCGCGAGCAGGCGTCGGTCTACGACGTGGCCAAGCTGCTTCCGCACTACGCGGGCACCCTGGTCGCCGCCGAGGTCGAGGTGCTGCGCAAGCTCACCGGCGAGGGCTCCGACGACGGCGCCGACCGCCCCTACGCGGTGGTGCTCGGCGGCTCCAAGGTCTCGGACAAGCTGGCCGTGATCGAGGCGCTCGCCCCCAAGGTGGACACCCTGGTCATCGGCGGCGGCATGTGCTTCACCTTCCTCGCCGCGCAGGGCTTCCCGGTCGGCTCCTCGCTGCTGCAGGAGGAGATGATCGAGACCTGCAGGGAGCTGCTCGATCGGTACGCCGACGTGATCCACCTGCCGCGCGACATCGTGGTGGCGGACCGCTTCGCGGCCGACGCCGAGACGAAGGTCGTTCCGGCGGAGCAGATCCCGGACGGCTGGAGCGGCCTCGATATCGGCCCCGAGTCGGCGCGGCGCTTCGCGGCGCTGCTCACCGAGGCGCGGACGATCTTCTGGAACGGCCCGATGGGCGTGTTCGAGTTCGAGGCGTTCGAGGCGGGCACCCGCGGCGTCGCCGAGGCGATCCGCACCGCCACCGGCAAGGGCGCCTTCACCGTCGTCGGCGGCGGCGACTCGGCCGCGGCCGTGCGCGCGCTCGGGCTGCCCGAGGACGGCTTCTCGCACATCTCCACCGGCGGCGGGGCCTCGCTGGAGTACCTGGAGGGCAAGGAACTCCCCGGTATCTCCGTGCTCGACGATGGCCCGGCGCTCGACGGGGAGGCGTGACATGGCGCGCAAACCGCTGATCGCGGGCAACTGGAAGATGAACCTCAACCACCTCGAGGCCATCGGCCTGGTGCAGAAGATCGCCTTCGCCCTCCCGGAGAAGTACTTCGACCGGGTGGACGTGGCGGTCATCCCGCCGTTCACCGACATCCGCAGCGTGCAGAACCTGGTCGAGGGCGACAAGCTGCTCGTCACCTACGGCGCCCAGGACGTGTCGACGCACGACTCGGGCGCCTACACCGGCGAGATCAGCGGTGCCATGCTCGCCAAGCTGGGCTGCAAGTACGCGGTGGTCGGGCACTCGGAGCGGCGGCAGTACCACAGCGAGGACGACGCCACCGTGCTCGCCAAGGCCAAGCAGGCGCTGAAGCACGGGATCACCCCGATCGTCTGCATCGGCGAGGGGCTCGGCGTGCGCGAGGCGCAGACCCACGTCGAGTACAACCTGGAGCAGCTGCGCGGCTCGCTGAAGGGGCTGACGGCCGAGGAGATCGCGCGGGTGGTGATCGCCTACGAACCGGTGTGGGCCATCGGCACCGGTAAGGTCGCCACCCCGGCCGACGCGCAGGAGGTGTGCGGCGCCATCCGCACCGAGCTGAACACCCTGGCCTCGCCGGAGGTCGCCGGGCAGGTGCGCATCCTGTACGGCGGCTCGGTGAACGCCAAGAACGTCGGCGAGCTGGTCTCGCAGCCCGACGTGGACGGCGCGCTCGTGGGCGGTGCCTCGCTCAAGGGCGACGAGTTCGCCCAGCTCTCGGCGATCGCCGCGGGCGGTCCGCTGCTCTGAGCGGAGGTTCGTGCGGCCCGGTTCGCCTCGGCGGACCGGGCCGTCGCGCGTCTAGGTGGCGCGCAGGGTGAGCCCGCTGCCGTTGTCGTTGCGCAGGGTGAGCAGGTCGGCGTCGGCGCTGAGCGTGACGTGGCCGTCGAGGGCGCGCAGCACCGACTGCTCGATCTCCATCACCGCGGGCGGGCAGAGCATCCTGGTGGTCGCCACCCGGAAGGTGGCCGAGCCCGCGCCCACCTCCGCGGTGCCGGTGAGCTGGTTGCAGCCCGCCGAGCCGGTGACCGCGCCGTCCTGCGCGATGCGCAGGGTCGGGGCGGCCTGGTCGATCGCCTCCGCGCGGATCCGCGACTCCGGGGTGAGCAGCTCGGTCACCGTCCAGACGGTGTCGCGCACCGGCCGGTCCGGCTGCGCGATCTTCTTGTCCAGCAGCTCGACGGTCTGGCCCTCGGCGCGCAGGATCAGCGTGCCGTCGGTGAGCTGCCAGGTCGGGGTGGCGTTCAGCAGTCGCGCCACCCACTGGTCGGCGTCGGCGCGGTCGCCGGGGCAGCCCATGAGCGTGCCGGCGAGTTCGCCCACCCGCAGCACGTCGCCGTCGAAGGTCACCGGGCCGGTGGTGGTGTTGCACCCGGCGTTCGCCGAGACGCGGCCGTCGGCGAACCGCAGCGTCAGCGGACCACCGCCGGGGATCGGGGTGCCGTCGACGGTGGTGGACAGGAAGGTGCGGCCCATCGGCGTGTTGTCGGGGGAGGGGGAGTCGGAGCCGCCGTCGTCGGCACAGGCGACGGCCGCACACAGGGCGAACAGCACAACCGCGCCGAAACGCAGCAAGGTGGCCGGCATGCGGGTGATTGTCGCACGGTGCTGATCTCTGCAGCCGTCGGCGGGGTGTGGACCGCGCGTTGCTGGTTATTGTCGTCCCAGTGACTACCGCCGATGCCACCGCTCCGGTGTCCACCTGGGCACCGCTGCGCTCCCCGCTGTACCGCGCGCTGTGGATCGCGCAGCTGGTGTCGAATCTGGGCACCTGGATGCAGACGGTGGGCGCCCAGTGGCTGCTGGTCTCCGAGCCGAACGCGGCCACCCTGGTCGCGCTGGTGCAGACCGCGATCACGCTGCCGGTGATGCTGCTCTCCATCCCCTCCGGCGTCCTGGCCGACCTACTGGACCGGCGCAACCTGCTGCTGGCGGCGCAGTCGGCGATGGCGCTGCTCGCCGCGGTGCTCGCCGTCGCCACCGCGACCGGCCACACCAGCCCTGGCGTGCTGCTCACCCTGCTCTTCCTGCTCGGCTGCGGCCAGGCCATGACGGCGCCCGCCTGGCAGGCGATCCAGCCGGAGCTGGTGCCGCGCGAGCAGATCCCGTCGGCGGCGGCGCTGGGCAGCATGAGCGTGAACATCGGCCGCGCGGTCGGCCCCGCGGTGGCGGGCGTGCTGGTCGCCGCCTCCGGCCCGACCCTGGTGTTCGCGCTGAACGCCGCCTCCTTCATCGGCATCGTCGGCGTGCTCTTCCTGTGGCGCCGCCCGCGCCCCGACCGGCAGCTGCCGAGCGAGCGCCCGCTGGCCGCGCTGCACGCGGGCACCCGCTTCATCCGCGCCGCCCCCGCGATCCGCCGCGTGCTCATGCGCTCGCTGCTCTTCGTCGCCCCGGCCAGCGCGCTCTGGGCGCTGCTCCCGATCGTGGCGGCGGACCAGCTCGGGCTCACCTCCTCCGGCTACGGCCTGATGCTCGGCGCGCTCGGGCTGGGCGCGGTCGCAGGCGCGGTCGGGCTGGGCAGGCTGCGCCGCTGGCTCGACCCGACCGCCCGGCTCGCGGTCGCCGCCGTGCTGTTCGGGATCGCGACGGCCGGGGTCGCGGTGCTCCCGGTGCTCTGGCCGATCCTGGTGCTGCTGGTCTTCGGCGGCCTGGCCTGGCTGCTCGCCATGTCCACCCTGAACGCCACCATGCAGCTGCTGCTCCCGGCCTGGGTGCGGGCCCGCGGGCTCGCCGTCTACATGCTGGTGTTCATGGGCGGGCAGGCCATCGGCTCGCTGGTGTGGGGGCTGATCGCCGGGGCGATCGGCGTGGTCGCGACGCTGCTGGTAGTCGCGGCGCTGCTCGGGCTGTGCGCGATCAGCACGCTGTGGCTGCCGATCCGGCACGACCCCGAGGCGCTCGACCTCACCCCGGCCAGCTTCTGGCCGGAGCCGCAGCTGGTGGTCGAGCCGGAGCCGGAGGACGGCCCGGTCCTGGTGCTGAGCAGCTACGACGTCGACCCCGCCGACCTGGACGACTTCCTCGCCGCGATGGCCTTCGTCGGCCGCTCCCGGCAGCGCACCGGTGCCATGGAGTGGCGGCTCTACCGCGACGTCGGCGTGCTCGACCGCTACGTGGAGGCGTTCGTGGTGCGCTCCTGGGCCGAGCACATGCACCAGCACCAGGTCCGGCTGACCGCGCAGGACCGGCTGCGCGAGCGCGAGGTCAGGCGCTTCGCGACCGGCGACGAACAGATCACCCACCTGGTCGCGGTCGAGCCACGCTGACCCGGTGCGGAGCATGCCGCACGCTCCCATAGACTGACGGGCATGCGGATGTTCCTGGATATCCTCCTGATCGTCACCAGCGTGCTGCTGGTGCTGCTGGTGCTGCTGCACCGCGCCAAGGGTGGAGGCCTGTCCAGCCTGTTCGGTGGCGGCATGCAGTCGAGTCTCTCCGGCTCGACCGTCGCCGAGAAGAACCTCGACCGCATCACCATCTTCACCGGGATCATCTGGCTCATCGCCATTCTCGGCATCGGCCTGGAGATCAAGTTCTCCTGACCGCGCTCACCCGGTGCGCGGCACCCGCCCGTCCACGTCGGTGAAGCCGTAGCGGTCGGCCAGATCGGCCACCCGCCACGCCTTTCCGGTGAGTTCGTCGCGCGCCGGGTCCTTCGCCAGCGCGGCGACGGCGCGGCCCGCGAAGCGTGGCGTCTCCGCCTCCGCCAGATCCACCGTCGCCTCGCCGGGCAGCGTCACCAGCCGCCTGCCGTGCTCGTCGGCCGGAATCAGCTGCAGCAGTTCGGTGTCGACGATGCCCGGCCACAGCGACACCACCGTCACCCCGGTGCCGGTGAGGTCGTGCGCCAGGTCGGCGGTGAGCCGGTCCACCGCCGTCTTGCCGACCCCGTAGACGGCGTTGTGCAGGTACCGGATCGAGCCGGGCGAGGAGATCTGCGCGATCAGCCCGCGCGCGGCCCGCAGCAGGTCGGCGGCGTAGTGCGCGGCCGCGTAGTGCGAGCGCACCCCGACGTCGAAGGTCTCGTCCCAGGCCGCGGGCGGCACCTCCCAGAACGGCTTGCCCAGGTGCCTGGCCGCGGCTGGGGAGTTGTAGACATTGTTGACCAGCACGTCGAGCCTGCCGTGCGCGGCGCGGACCCGCTCGAAGAGCCCGGCCACCGCCTCGTCGTCCCGGTGGTCGCAGACCACCGGGACCCCGGTGCCGCCCAGTGCGTCGATCTCGGCCGCGGTCTCCGCCAGCGTGCCCGGCAACCTGCCCCTGCCGCCGCCGCGCCCGGTCAGGTAGACGGTCGCGCCCGCCGCGCCGAGCTCCAGTGCCACGCCCTTGCCGATGCCACGGCTCGCGCCGGTGACCACTGCGATGAAGTCGGGTGTTCCGCTCATGGTTGCAGCACACTACCGTCGAATGAGAACACGTTCTAGTAGAGGGGAGTGGGCGTTGGCGCTCACCCGACGGGAGTTCACGGCAGGCGAGGTCACCATGCGGGTCACCGAGGCGGGCTCCGGCCCGCCGGTGATCTTCTGCCACGGCTTCCCGCACACCGGCTACATCTGGCACCGGCAGCTGAGCGCGCTGGCGGCGGCCGGCTACCACGCGCTCGCCCCCGACCTGCGCGGCGCGGGCGGCACCCCGTGCCCGCCGTCCGGCTGCGCGAACCGCGAGGTGATCGGGGACCTGCTGGCGCTGCTGGACGACATCGGCGCCGAGCGCGCGGTCTTCGCCGGCCTCGATTTCGGCGCCGCGCTGGTCTGGGAGCTGGCCTGGCGGGCGCCGGAGCGGATCAGCGGCCTGATCGTGCTGAACAACGTCTTCCAGCCCCGGCCGCCGAAGCCGCCGAGCGAACTCTGGGCGCGGGCCGCCCGCAAGCACTTCCTGCACCTGGACTACTTCCAGCGCGAGGGCCCCGCCGACGCCGAGCTGAACAGCGCACCCCGCGACTTCCTCGCCCGGGTGTACTTCGCGCTGAGCGCCGACTACCACTACTTCGACACCTGGCGCTTCCCGCCGGAGAACACCGGCTACCTGGACGTCCTGCCCGCGGCGCCGCCGCTGCCCTGGAGCTGGCTCGCCACCGAGGAGCTGGACACGCTGGCCGCCGAGTTCACCCGCACCGGCTTCACCGGCGGGCTCGGCTGGTACCGCGCGCTGGACCGGAACTGGGCGCTCACCGAGGAGTTCGCCGGGAGGCCGGTCACCGTGCCCACCTATTTCCTCTACGGGGACCGGGACCCGGATATCGAGGGGTTCAGCGGGCGTGACCCGTTCGGCACCATGCGCGAGCACGTGCCGGGGCTGCGCCGGATGGACGAGGTCACCGGGGCCGGGCACCTGGTGCAGCTGGAGCGCACCGACGAGGTGAACGCGCTGCTACTGCGCTACCTGGCCGAGCTCTAGCGGTACTCGTCGGCGAGCGCGGCGTACGGCTCCCAGCGCGGGAGCTCGCGCTCCTCCAGGTGCGCGCGGAGCCGGTCCAGCAGGAACTGCCAGCGCGGGCCGAGCTCGCGCGCCTCCTGCTGCCCCACGTGCCTGCGGCTCAGCTCGACGGTGGTGACCACGCCGACGTGCCGCAGCCTGACCTCCAGCGCGCTGCCGTCGAGCAGCACGGTCAGCGCGTGCGGCGCCTCGCGGTGCTCGACCCGGACCGCGATCGGGCCGTCGACCGGGCCGTCGAACGGGGTCAGCTGCCCGTCCTCGACGCTGCCGAGCCAGGCCGCGACCCGCTGCGGCTCGGTGATGGCCGCCCAGACGGTGAGCACCGGCTGCGCGAACGAGCGCTGGTAGTGCAGCTCCACCAGGTCGCGCGCGGGGACGCCGTGCTCGGGCCGGACCTCGCCGAGTACCGAGTTCGCGGTGTCTGCCGATGCGGTTGCCATGTCGGGGTCCCTTTCGCCGGTCGTGGAGTTCCCCCAACTGTATTGCCGGGAGGTCGCCGCCGAATCGCATTCCGGGTTGTCGATCACGGCGCGTCGCCTATCGGCGCAGCAGGTCGCGTGCCGCGCGCTCGATCGTCTCCTCGTCCAGCAGGACGTGCGCGGCGGCGGGGCCGAGCGGGACGAAGCTGTCGGCGCTGGTGACCCGCGCCATCCGGCCGTCGAAGCCGGCGTCGACCAGCGCGGTGAGCACCGACTCTGAGACACCGCCGCTGCGCCTGGTCTCGTCGGCGACCAGTACCAGGCCGGTGGCGCGGGCGGCGCGCAGCAGGTCGGCTTCCGGGAGCGGGGTGAGCCAGCGCAGGTCGAGCACCCGGGTGGTGATGCCATCGGCGGCGAGGCGGCGGGCGACCCGCAGGCACATCGGGACGGTGTTGGCGAAGCAGACCAGGGTGAGGTCGGTTCCCGCGCCGTACTCGCGGGCGCTGCCGATCGGCGCGTGCTCGGTGCCCGGCGTGCTCACCCAGCCCTCGTCGCCGGATTCGTGCAGGTCACGGGTGTGGTAGAGCGCGATGGGCTCGAGGAAGACGCAGACGCGGCCGTCCACGCGGGCCGCTGCCAGGCAGGTGCGCAGGAGCGCGGCGGCGTCGTCGGCGCGGGCGGGGGAGGCGAGGACAAGTCCGGGGATGTCGCGCAGCGCGGCCACCGCGTTGTCGTTGTGGAAGTGGCCGCCGAAACCCTTCTGGTAGCCGTAGCCGGCGATCCGCACGACCATTCCGTTGCGGTAGCGGCCCCGCGAGAAGAACGGGAGGGTGGCGGCCTCGCCGCGCAGCTGGTCGATGGCGTTGTGCAGGTAGGCCAGGTACTGGATCTCCGGGACCGGGAGGAAACCGGCCAGGGCAGCGCCGAGTGCGGTGCCGAGGATGCTCTGCTCGTCCAGCAGGGTGTCGAAGACGCGGCGCGGGCCGAAGCGGGTGCGCAGGTTCTTGGTGACGCCGTAGACGCCGCCCTTGCGAGCGACGTCCTCGCCGAACACCAGGACGGTGGGGTCGGTGGCGAGTGCATCGGCGAGGGTGTGGTTGATCGCTGCCGCGAGGGTGCGTGGCTGCCCGGCCCGGGCCGGGGTCTCGCCCGGCGGAGCCGCGGCGGGCGGACGGTGCGGCCGCTCGACGGCCGCGCGTACACGATCCGGGCGGGCCGGGGCGAGCGGGGTCATGACCTCGGCCGCCGAGGTCAGCCCCGGTTCGGTGAGGACGGCGGTGGTCGCTTCGGTGACGGCGGCGTGGACGCGGTCGTGCAGGGCGAGGACGTCGACGCCGCGGGCGGCAAGGAGGCGGGCGGTGGCGAGGAGCGGGTCGCGGGCGGCGTCGGCGGCGAGCTCGGCGGGGGCGCGGTAGGCGGACTCCACGTCGGAGCCGGCGTGGCCGAGCAGCCGCGTCGTGCGCAGCCGGAGGAAGGCGGGTGCGCGGTGCGCACGCACCCAGTCGGTGGCGGCGCGCGCGGTGGCGAGGGTGCCGGGGAGGTCGGTGCCGTCGGCTTCGAACCAGCGCAGGCCGGGGCGGGTGCCATAGGCGGTGCTGATCCAGTCGGGCGGGGTGGGCACGCTGAGGCCGATGCCGTTGTCCTCGCAGACGAAGAGGATCGGCATGGGGATGCCCTGGTGGGCGGTGTGGATCGCGGTGTTGATCGCGCCGGTCGCGGTGGAGTGGTTGGCGGAGGCGTCGCCGAAGGTGCACAGGACCACCGAGTCGGTGGGCCACTCGGGTCGCGCGCCAGGGCGGTTCAGGGCGAAGGCGAGGCCGACCGCTCGTGGCAGGTGCGAGGCGATGGTCGAGGTCTGCGGGATGATCGCGGCCTCGGCTCGGCCGAAGACCTTGTGCCTGCCGCCTGCCATCGGCTCCGATCGCGCCGCCACCACGCCGAGCAGGACATCCCGGATCGGGTCCAGACCCGGCACCTTCCGGCAGCGGTGCACGTAGAACGCTCCCGACCGGTAGTGCAGCAGCGCCGGATCGGTCGTCCTCGTCGCCTCCGCCAGCGCCGCATTCCCCTCGTGCCCCGCCGACCCGATGCTGTAGTACCCCCGCTTCGCTGCCCCCAGCTCCCGGGCCGCGAAGTCGAGCTGCCTGCTCGTCACCTGTGACTCGAACAGCCCCGTGAGCACCCCGCCCATCGCGGCGCTTTCATCCGGCGGGTGTGGGTGCGCAGCACCCACTTCCCTCACCACCCCGGTGAGTTCGCCGCGGAGCCGGTCGGCGAGGGTGGGCACGGAGATCAGGCGAGCTTCGCGGCTGCGTCCCGATCCAGCAACCAGAGGGTGGATTCGGCGCCGATCGCGCCCGCGGCGGGGATCTCGGCCGGCTCGGCGCCGGCGAGCGCGGCGGCGACGGCATCCGCTTTGGCGGCGCCGCCGACGACGAGGACGACGTGCCGCGCCCGGCGGATGGCGGGCAGGGTGAGGGTGACCCGGACCGGCGGCGGCTTGGGCGACGCCGTCACCGCGACGACCAGGTCGTGCTGCTCGCGCACGGCGTCGGTGTGCGGGAAGAGCGAGTTGATGTGCCCCTCCCCGCCCATCCCGAGCAGGTGCAGGTCGAAGGCGCCGTGCTCGGCGAGGTGCGCGTGCACCGCGGCCGCGTACTCGGCGGCCGCCTCGACCGGGTCCGGGTACTCGCCGTCCGAGGTCGCCACCGGGTGCACCCGCGCCCGATCCACCGGCACGTGGTCCAGCAGCGCCTCCCGCGCCTGCAGCTCGTTGCGCTCCGGATCACCGACGGGCACGAACCGCTCGTCGCCCCAGAAGACGTCGAGCCGAGACCAGTCGATCTCCCCGGGCGACTCACGCACCAGCTTCAGCAGCCCGATCCCGGTGCCGCCACCGGTGAGCACCACCGACGCCGAGCCACGCGCGCGCTGCGCCGCGACCACGATTCGCACGAAGTGCGCGGCGCCGGCCGCGACCAGCGCGTCGCCGTCGAGCTCGACCTGCACGCTATCCGTCATAGCTCACCCTCTCGATACCGGCCAGCGCCTCGGCGTAGATCTCGTCCGGGTCCAGCCTGCGCAGCTCCTCGGCCAGGCAGTCCCTGGTCTCCCTGCGGGCCAGCGCGATCCGCTGATCCGGGTCGCCGGTGCGGGTGAGCGTCGCGGTCACCCCGGTCTGCGGCCGCGCGATGGTGATCGACGCGGTCGGGCGGCGCACCTCGACCCGCAGGTCACCGGTCTTCCGCTGCACCGGGCAGCCGAGCTTGGCGGCGAGCCAGCCTGCCAGCATGTCCAGCGCAGGCTCCGCGCGCAGCCCCGAGACCACGACGGACTCCACCGGCTCGTGCGGCGGCTCGTCCATTTCGGCGGCGAGCAGCGCACGCCAGTAGGTGATCCGGCTCCAGGCCAGGTCGGTATCGCCGCTGGCGTAGGAGTCGCGCCGCCGCTTGATCGCCTCCAGCGGGTCGGGGGCGAAGGTGGCGTCGGTGATCCGCCTGGCGGCGAGCCGCCCGACCGAATCCTTCGACGGGAACTCCGGCGCGCCGCGCGGCCACCAGGCCACCACGGGCGTGTCCGGCAGCAGGAACGGGATCACCACGCTGCTCTCGTGGTTCACCAGATCGCCCTGCAGCCGCAGCACGATCACCTCGGCGGCACCGGCGTCGCCGCCGACCCGGATCTGCGCGTCCAGTTTGGTCTCCGCCTCGCGGTCGCCGCGGGCCAGCACGACGACCCGGCAGGGGTGCTCCCGGCTGGCGTCGTTGGCGGCGTCGATGGCGTCCTCGGCCTCGGAGCTGTCCAGGGTGCAGACCACCAGGGTCAGCACCCGGCCCTGGGTGATCACGCCGTTGGACTCGCGCAGCTTCACCAGCCGCTTGGTCACGTCGCCGGTGGTTGTCTCCGGCATGTCGATGATCACGGCCGCCGCCATTCCCGGCCGGTGCGGGCCAGCATCTCGTCCGCCGACGCCGGGCCCCAGGTGCCCGACTCGTACGGTTCCGGTCTGCCCTGCGCCGCCCAGTGCTCGATCACCGGATCGAGGATGCGCCAGGACAGTTCGACCTCCGCGTTCACCGGGAAGAGCGAGGGCTCGCCGAGCAGCACGTCCAGGATGAGCCGCTCGTATGCCTCGGGGGAGGACTCGGTGAAGGCGGAGCCGTAGCTGAAGTCCATGTTCACGTCGCGCACCTCCATGCTGGAGCCCGGCACCTTCGAGCCGAACCGCATGGTGATCCCCTCGTCCGGCTGCACCCGGATGACCAGCGCGTTCTGCCCGAGCTCCTCGGTCATGGTCTGGTCGAAGGGCAGGTGCGGGGCGCGTTTGAAGACCACCGCGATCTCGGTGACGCGGCGCCCGAGCCGCTTGCCGGTGCGCAGGTAGAACGGGACGCCCGCCCAGCGGCGGGTGTCCACCTCCAGCGTGATGGCGGCGTAGGTCTCGGTGCGCGACTCCGGGTCGAAGCCCTCCTCGTCGAGCAGCCCGACCACGTGCTCGCCGCCCTGCCAGCCCTCGGCGTACTGACCGCGCGCGGTGGTCGCGTCCAGCGGCTCGACCAGCTTGGTCGCCGAGAGCACCTTGATCTTCTCGGTCTGCAGCTGCCGCGGCTGGAAGCTGATCGGCTCCTCCATGGCGGTGAGCGCGAGCAGCTGCAGCAGGTGGTTCTGGATGACGTCGCGGGCCGCGCCGATGCCGTCGTAGTACCCGGCCCGGCCGCCGAGCCCGATGTCCTCGGCCATCGTGATCTGGACGTGGTCGACGTAGTTGGCGTTCCAGATCGGGTCGAAGAGCTGGTTGGCGAAGCGCAGCGCCAGCAGGTTCTGCACCGTCTCCTTGCCGAGGTAGTGGTCGATCCGGAAGACCGTCTCCTCCGGGAAGACCCGGTTCACCAGGGCGTTCAGCTCGACGGCGCTCTCCGAGTCGTGCCCGAAGGGCTTCTCGATCACCACCCGGCGCCAGGGCTTGCGGCCCTCGGCGTCGGTCTGCTGCGGCTGCGCCAGGTCGTGCGCGGAGAGCTTGTCCAGCACCACCGGGAACATGTTCGGCGGGATGGAGAGGTAGAAGGCGTGGTTGCCGCCGGTGCCGCGGTCCTTGTCCAGCGTGGCGAGGGTATCGGCGAGCTGGGCGAAGGCGGCGTCCTCCTCGAAGGTGCCCTGCACGAACCGGATGCCCTCGGCGAGGTGGTCCCAGACCTCCTGCCGGAACGGGGTGCGGGCGTGCGCCTTGACCGCCTCCAGCACCACCTGGGCGAAATCCTCGTCGGCGTAGTCGCGCCTGGCGAACCCGACCAGGGCGAAGCCGGGGGGAAGCAGCCCCCGGTTCGCCAGGTCGTAGATGGCCGGCATCAGCTTCTTCCGGGAGAGATCCCCGGTCACGCCGAAGATCACCATGCTGCACGGCCCGGCTATCCGGGGTACGCGCTTGTCCCGCTCGTCACGCAGCGGGTTCGTCCACTCGTGCACTGTGCCGGCCATCGGGTCAGCGGTCCCCGTGCTCCGCCGCGCCGAGCTCGGCGGCGGTCGTGGAGAGCAGCTCCTCCCACGACTTCTCGAACTTGTCCACGCCCTCGCGCTCCAGCGCCGCGAACACGTCGTCCAGGTCGACTCCGGCGGCGGCCAGCTGCTCGAAGAGCGCGGCGGCCTCGGCCGCCGTGCCGCTCACCGTGTCGCCGCGGACCTCGCCGTGGTCCGCGAACGCCTGCAGGGTGGCCTCGGGCAGCGTGTTCACCGTGTTCGGCGCCACCAGTTCGGTGACGTACATGGTGTCCGGGTAGTCCTTGTTCTTCACGCCGGTGGAGGCCCAGAGCGGCCGCTGCCGGTTCGCGCCCGCCGAGGCCAGCTGGTCGTAGGTGGAGCCGTGGCTGCCGCCGTCGAACACCGACTCGTACTCGGCGTAGGCCAGCCGCGCGTTGGCGACGGCGGCCTTGCCGCGCAGCGCCAGCGCCTCGTCGGTGCCGACCGCGTCCAGCCGCTTGTCGATCTCGCTGTCCACCCGGGACACGAAGAACGAGGCGACCGAGTGGATCTTCGCCAGGTCGTGCCCGGCGGTGCGGGCCCGGCGCAGGCCGTCCAGGTAGGCGCCCATGACGGCGCGGTACCGCTCCACCGAGAAGATCAGCGTCACATTGACGCTGATGCCCTCGCCGATCGTCGCGGTGATGGCGGGCAGCCCCGCCTCGGTGGCCGGGATCTTGATGAACAGGTTGGGCCGGTCCACGATCTTCCACAGCTCGACGGCCTGCGCGGCGGTCTTGTCCGCGTCGAAGGCCAGCCGCGGGTCGACCTCGATGGAGACCCGGCCGTTCACCCCGCCCGAGGCCTCGAAGACCGGGGCGAAGACGTCGCACGCGGAGCGCACGTCGTCGGTGGTGATGGTGCGGATGGCGGAATCCGCGTCGGCGCGCTGCTCGGTGAGCTCGCGCACCTGGTCGTTGTAGGCGTCGCCCTTGCTGAGCGCCTGCTGGAAGATGGTCGGGTTGGTGGTCACCCCGACCACGCCGCGGGTCTCGATCAGCTCGGCCAGGTTGCCGGAGCGGATGCGGTCCCGGGAGAGGTCGTCGAGCCAGACCGAGACACCCGCCTCGCTCAGCGCGGTGAGATTCTGGTTCTGTGCCATGAGCGCTATCCCTTCACGTTCTCGAGCGTGCGGTGTGCGGCATCGACGACGGCTTCGGTGGTGAAGCCGAATTCGCGGAACAGGGTCTGGTAGTCGGCGGAGGCGCCGAAGTGCTCGATCGACACGATCTCGCCCGCGTCGCCGGCGAACCGGTGCCACGGCATCGCGATGCCGGCCTCGACGACCACCCGTGCGGTGGCGCCGGGGGGCAGCACCTCGTCACGGTAGGCCTTGTCCTGCGCGTCGAACCACTCCACACACGGCATCGAGACCACGCGGGTCGCGATGCCCTGCTCCTCCAGCGTAGTGCGGGCGGTGACGGCGAGCTGGAGCTCCGAGCCGGTGGCGATCAGGATCACCTGCGGGGTGCCGCCGGACGCCTCGGCCAGGATGTACCCGCCCTTGCTGACACCCTCGAAGCTGGTGCCCTCCTGGATCGGCAGGTCCTGCCTGGTCAGCGCCAGCGCGGCGGGGCCGCCGAGCCCGGCCCGCTCGTGCGAGACGAACGGCGAGTTGTGCTTGCCGCTGTGCTTCTCCAGCACCGAGCGCCAGGCGTAGGCGGTCTCGTTGGCGTCGCCGGGGCGCACCACGTTCAGCCCGGGGATGGCGCGCAGCACCGCGAGGTGCTCGATCGGCTGGTGCGTCGGGCCGTCCTCGCCGAGGCCGATGGAGTCGTGCGTCCACACGTAGGTGGTCGGCGCCCGCATGATCGCGGCCAGCCGCACCGCCGGGCGCATGTAGTCGCTGAACACCAGGAAGGTGCCGCCGTACGGGCGGGTCGGGCCGTGCAGCACGATGCCGTTCAGGATCGCGCCCATGGCGTGCTCGCGGACGCCGAAGTGCAGCGTGCGGCCGTACGGGTTGGCCTTCCACATCCCGGTGGAGATCTCCTCGGGGCCGAAGCTGGCCGAGTCCGGGATGGTGGTGTTGTTGGATTCGGCCAGGTCGGCCGAGCCGCCCCAGAGCTCCGGCAGCACCGGGCCGAGCGCGGCGAGCACCTTGGCCGAGGCCTTGCGGGTGGCGATCCCCTTGGCGTCCGGCTCCCAGGTGGGCAGGCCGTCGGCCCAGCCGTCGGGCAGCTCGCCGTTGAAGAGCCGGTCGAAGAGCTTCTTGCCTTCGGGCACGCGCTGCGCCCAGGCGTCGAACTCGACGGTCCAGTCGGCGTGCGCCCGCGCGCCGCGCTCGGCGGCCTTGCGGGTGTGCGCGATGACCTCGGGGGCCACCTCGAAGCTCTGGTCCGGGTCGAAGCCGAGCGCGCGCTTGGTGCCCGCGACCTCGTCCGCGCCGAGCGCAGCGCCGTGCGAGGCGCCGGTGTTCTGCTTGGTCGGGGCGGGGAAGCCGATGATGGTGCGCAGCACGATGATCGAAGGACGGGTGAGCTCGGCCTTCGCCGCCGCCAGCGCGGCCTCGATGGCGACGATGTCCTCGCCGCCGTTCACCTCCTGCACGTGCCAGCCGTACGCCTCGTAGCGCTTGGCGACATCCTCGGTGAAGGCGATGGTGGTGTCGTCCTCGATGGAGATCTTGTTGTCGTCGTAGATCAGCGTCAGGTTGCCGAGCTGCTGGGTGCCCGCGAGCGACGACGCCTCCGCGGTGACGCCCTCCTCCATGTCGCCGTCCGAGGCGATCACGTAGATGTGGTGGTCGAACGGGCTCGCACCCGCGGCGGCGTCCGGGTCGAACAGGCCGCGCTCGCGGCGGGCGGCCATGGCCATGCCGACGGCGGAGGCCAGCCCCTGGCCCAGCGGGCCGGTGGTGATCTCGACGCCCTTGGTGTGCCGGTACTCCGGGTGGCCGGGGGTGAGCGAACCCCACTTGCGCAGGTTCTTCAGGTCTTCCAGCTCCAGGCCGAACCCGGCCAGGTAGAGCTGGATGTAGAGGGTCAGGCTGGAGTGCCCGCAGGACAGCACGAAGCGATCGCGCCCCACCCACTCGGGGTCGGCCGGATCGTGCCGCAGGGTGCGCTGGAAGAGGGTGTAGGCGAGCGGCGCCAGGCTCATGGCGGTGCCCGGGTGGCCGTTGCCCGCGTTCTGCACCGCGTCGGCGGCGAGGACGCGGACGGTGTCGACGGCCTTGGTGTCCAGGTCCGTCCAGTCGTCCGGGTGATTCGGCTGAGTGAGCGCGCGGATGTCGTCTGTCACTGACACGACGGAGGTTCTCCTGTACTGGTTTCGTCGACGGCGGGGTGTGCTGCCCACCCTAGAGGTGCCCGGGCCCACCGCCCCCGACAACCCTGGGGTGTCGGGGGTCTACCATCCTCTGTAGTAGTAGCCGACCGGAGGCGATGCACAGCGTGCGAGGAGAAACAGTGCCGATCGATCCACGACAGGACGACCTTGGTGCGCACGGCTCCTCCGGCACCACCCTGGTCGACCGGTTCTCCGGTAGCGGCTTCGCCTCGCGCGCGATGCGCCGGGTGCTCGCCTACATCGCGCTGACCAAGCCGCGGGTCATCGAGCTGCTGCTGGTCGCGACGATCCCGACCATGCTGCTCGCCGATCGCGGCGCCGTCGACATCCGGCTCATCCTGGTCACGCTGTTCGGCGGCTGGATGGGCGCGGCCAGCGCCAACACGCTGAACTGCGTGGCGGACGCCGATATCGACAAGGTCATGAAGCGCACCGCCAAGCGGCCGCTGGCCAGGGACGCGGTGCCGACCAGGAACGCCTTCGTCTTCGGCGTGCTGCTCGGCATCGGCTCGTTCGCCTGGCTCTGGTGGCAGGCCAACCTGCTCAGCGGCGCGCTGGTGGTGGCGACGATCCTGTTCTATGTCTTCGTCTACACGCTCGGGCTCAAGCGGCGCACCTCGCAGAACGTGGTGTGGGGCGGCGCGGCCGGCTGCATGCCCGCGCTGGTCGGCTGGTCCGCGGTCACCGGCGGCATCGGCTGGCCCGCGGTCGCGCTCTTCGGCGTGATCTTCTTCTGGACGCCGCCGCACACCTGGGCGCTGGCCATGCGCTACAAGGAGGACTACCGCGCGGCCGGGGTGCCGATGCTGCCGGTGGTCGCCACCGAGCGGGTCGTCACCAAGCAGATCGTCATCTACACCTGGCTCACCGTGCTCACCACGCTGGCGCTGGTCCCGGCCACCGGCGTGATCTACGCGGCGGTGGCGCTGGTGGCCGGGGCCTGGTTCCTGCTCATGGCGCACCAGCTGTACGCCGGGGTGCGGCGCGGCGAGTCGGTGAAGCCGCTGCGGCTCTTCCTGCAGTCGAACAACTATCTCGCGGTGGTCTTCTGCGGGCTCGCGGTGGACTCCGTGCTCGGCTGGGACACCATCGGCAGCCTCTTCTAGGGCGTCAGCACGATCGAGCCGGTGGTCCGGCGGCCCTCCAGGTCGCGGTGCGCGCGCTCGGCCTCGGCCAGCGGGTAGCTCGCGCCGACCCGGACCGTGAGCGAGCCGTCGGCGATCGCCTCCAGCACATCGCCCGCGCGCCACATCAGCTCGCTGCGGTCGCGGATGTAGTGCGCCAGCGTCGGGCGGGTGACGAAGAGCGAGCCGGCCGGGTTCAGCCGCTGCAGGTCGAACGGGGGGACCGGGCCGCTCGCCGCGCCGAAGAGCGCCAGTGTGCCGCGGATCCGCAGCGCGGCCAGGCTCGCCTCGAAGGTGTCCGCGCCGACCCCGTCGTACACCGCGGCAACGCCGTCGCCGCCGGTCAGCCCGCGCACCCGCTCGGCCAGGTCCGCACCGTAGCGCAGCACGTCGGTCGCGCCGGCCTCGCGGGCGAGCGTCTCCTTCTCGTCGGTGGAGACGGTGCTGATCACCCGGACGCCGCGGGCCGCGGCGAGCTGGGTCAGGATCAGCCCGACGCCGCCCGCACCGGCGTGCACCAGCACCGTCTCGCCCACCTTCGGCTCGTACACCGAGGTCAGCAGGTAGTGCGCGGTCATCCCCTTGAGCAGCACGGAGGCCGCGACCGCGGGCTCGACCCCGGCCGGGACGCCGATCGCCTTGGCCGCCGGGACCACGGCCAGCTCGGCGTAGCTGCCTGGCGCGTCGGCCCAGGCCACGATGTCGCCCTCGGCGAACTCGGTGACGTCACCGCCAACCGCGACGACCTCGCCGGTGCCCTCGGCGCCGGGCACGTACGGCAGCTCGACGGGGTAGCGGCCGGTGCGGATGTAGGTGTCGATGAAGTTGACCCCGATCGCCGCCGTCCGCACCAGCAGATCGCCTGGGCCCGGCTTCGGGTCGGGGAGGTCGGCACTCCGCAGGACCTCGGGACCGCCGATCTCGATTACCTGGATGGCACGCATGTGTTCCAGTTCTACACCTGCGGGCAGTTGGCACCGGGCTACCCGCGGGTAAGATCCCCTGCATGAGTGCGCAAGCGACCGAGGTCCAGGCGAAGGTGCCCGGTGAGATCGTCAAGTCGGTGCAGGCGTTCGTCGCCGAGCACGGGGGGTCGGCCACAGCGGTGCTGCAGTCGCTGGGGACCGAGGGTGTCCGGGTGACGCTGGTCGGCGGCGACGGGGTGCTAGGCGACCGGGTGGTCGGCAGCCGGGCCGTCGCCGAGGCCCTGGTCGAGCGGGTCGACGGGCTGACCGCCGCCGAGGAGTGGAACCGCGAGCTCAGCTCCGCGGCCACCCCGCGGCGCGGGCACTACGCCAAGATGGCGGGCTGGGTCGCGAAGCAGACCAAGTTCCCCAGGGCACGCAACGAGCGCTGAGCCCGCGCGGCCCCGGGTCAGGCGGGGAGCCTGCAGAGCACGACCGGGCAGGGGGCGTGGTGCAGCAGGTTCTGGCTGGTGGAGCCGATCATGGTGCGCACCAGCCGATTCCGGCCGTGCGTTCCGGCGACGACCAGGCTCGCCGTCTCCGCCTCGGCGAGCAGCGCGGAGGCCGCGGGCGACTTCCTGACCACGCGGGTGACGGCCACGTCCGGGTACTTCTCCGGCCAGCCTGCCAATCGCTCGCCGAGCAGCTCGGTCTCGCGTTCGGCGAGCGCCAGCTCGTCCTCCGGCGCGGCCGACCAGCGCAGCAGGTCGGGGTCGTTCCAGGCGTGCAGCGCGACCAGGTCGGTGCCGAGCAGCGAGGCCAGGTCGAAGGCGTGCTCCAGGGCGACGTCGCCGCAGGGGCTGCCGTCCACCCCGGCCAGCACCGGGCCGCGGCCGGGCAGCGGGGCGTCCGGGTCGCCGCGCCAGACCGCGACCGGGCACAGCGCCTTGTCCGCCACCCGCAGCGCGGTCGAGCCGAGCAGCAGGGTGCGCAGCGGGCTCGCGCCGCCCGCCGCGACCACGAGCAGCCGCGCGGATTCCGCCGCGACCAGCAGTTCGGCCGCCGGGTCGCCGTCGAGCACCAGCTGGGTCGGCTCGACGCCGGGGCGGTCGGCCTGCACGACGGCCGTCGCCTGGCGCACCGCGCGCCGGCCCTCGGCGCGGAGTAGGTCGCGCAGGTCGGCGTCGGCCCAGCGCGGCGCGACGATCCTGGTGTCGGGTACCGCGATGACGCTCACCAGGATCAGCGGCGCGCCGCGCCTGGCCGCCAGCGCCGCGGCCCAGCGGGCCGCCGCGAGCGCCGGTGCGGTGCCGTCGATCCCGACGACGATCGACTGCTGAGCCACCTGCATGGTTGTCCTCCCCAGGGACGTGCGAACCGGTCGCTCCACCTTGGCAGCGCGCGGTCCCGGCGTCATCGGGTCGAGTGACCCCGAAGCAGGGCCGAAAGTCCCTGGTGCGCCGAGTGGTTGCCCGACTCCGGCGGTGGTGGGTCCCGTGCAGGTCGCAGCGGTGCCTTCCTGCCCGCCCGTTGGTCGCCGGAGCTCGAATGGCCCCTAGGCGATCGCTGCCGCGTACATCACCCGGCGCAAGCGCCGTTCGACTTGTTTGTGCCGGAGCCGACGGCCCCGGCCCGCTCCACGGGTGAGCGCCGAGGCGGGAGCGGCGAACCCGCGGGGCGCCGGTGGCGGGACCCCAACGGTCAAGCGGTGGGGACCGGGACCCCGACGGTCAAGCAGTGGCGGGACCCCGACGGTCAAGCGGTGGGGTGGCGGGACCCCTACGGTCAGCGGTGGGGGTACCGGGACCCGGCGGTCAAGCGGCGGCGGGGGTGGGGTGCTCGGCCGGGACCAGCTCGCGGCGGTGCAGGGCGGCCCAGAGCGCGGCGGTCGCGGCGGTGCAGGCGGCGGCGCCGCCGACGTGCACGGCGACCAGTGCGGCGGGCACGTCGGTGAGGTACTGCACCAGCCCGACCAGCGCCTGCGCGCAGACCAGCCCGATCAGCACGAAGAGCCGGGTCCGCACCGCGCGGGTGATCCCCACCGCGTACAGCCCGAAGCCGAGCCCGACCAGCAGCGCCAGGTACCCGACGAGCAGCTGCGCGTGCAGGTGCACCAGCGTCACGATCTCCACCTGCAACCGCTCCACCGGCCGCTCGATGCTCTTGTCGCCCGCGTGCGGCCCCGCCCCGGTCACCAGCGTGCCCGCGATCAGCACCCCGGCCAGCACGACCCCGCTCAGGACGGTCAGCAGGCGCAGCGGTCTCGGCGCCTGCGCCACCCGGACCCCGTCGTCCGGCTCGCCGATCTCGGCGTACAGCACCGTCGCGAGCCACACCATCACCATGGAGACCAGCAGGTGCACCGCGACGGTCCACCAGAGCAGCCCGGTGAGCACGGTGATCCCGCCGATGACCGCCTGCAGCACGGTGCCGCCCGGCATCAGCCACGCGTAGACCAGCACCGAACGCCTGCGTCGCGCCCTGACCACCGCGAGCACCACCAGCGCCGCGCAGAGCGTCACCGCGAAGGTGAGCAGCCGATTGCCGAACTCCACCGCCTGGTGCACCACCGGCACCTCGGAGACCCCGACCGGGGTGAAGCTGCCGGGGAAGCAC
This sequence comes from Nocardia sp. NPDC057227, assembly GCF_042669725.1. Lineage (NCBI taxonomy): Bacteria > Bacillati > Actinomycetota > Actinomycetes > Mycobacteriales > Nocardiaceae > Nocardia > Nocardia sp. NPDC057227. The sequence continues at coordinate 109,525 of NZ_JBHUXA010000020.1, forward strand.
TGCGGCCAGGTCGGGCAGCCGAGCCCGGAGGCGGTGACCCGGACGACCGCCCCGGTCACCGAGATCCCGGCCTGGGTGAGGATCACCGCGAACGCGATCAGCCGCTGCGCGCGCAGCGAGGGGAGCGGGAGCCGGTCGACGATTCGGAGGAAGGCGCGGTACACCACGCGACGATGGTAGCGCGCGTACTACACCGCGTCGTTGAGGGCTACTGGAACCGGAACCAGCGCACGGCGGCCGCCCCGCCGACCAGCCCCCACACCGCGAGCACGACCAGCCCGAGCCAGTCCACCGCCCCGCGCATGGCCTCCTCCAGCGCCACCGCGAGCGCACCGGACGGCACCAGCCGGACCAGGGTGTGCACCGCGTCCGGCACCGAGCCCGCGGCGAAGTGCACGCTGGCGATACCGAGCATGACGAACCAGAGGATATTGGCCAGGGCAAGCACGATCTCCGCGCGCAGCGTGCCGCCGAGCAGCAGCCCGAGCGCGGCGAAGGTGGCGGTGCCGAGCGCGATCACCGCGGCCCCGAGCAGCAGCCCGCCCGGCTCCGGCCGCCAGCCGAGCGCCAGCCCGATCGCACCGAGCAGCAGCGCCTGCACGATCACCACGAGCACCACCGCGCCGCTCTTGCCCGCGATGATGCCCCAGCGCGGCAGCGCCGTCGCACCGAGCCGCTTGAGCGCGCCGTAGCGCCGGTCGAAGCCGACCGCGATGGCCTGCCCGGTGAACGCGGTCGACATCACCGCGACCATCATCACGGCGGGCACGATGGTGTCCACCCGCTCGGTGCCGAGGTCGCCGAAGGGCAGCAGCGTGAGCCCGACCAGCAGGGTGATCGGGATGAACATGGTGAGCAGCAGCTGCTCGCCGTTGCGCAGCAGCAGCACCAGCTCCAGCCGGGTCTGCGCGGCGAGCATGGCGGCCCGGCCCGCCGGGCGCGGGTCCGGGGCGAAGGTGCCCGGCGCGAACCGGTTCTCCGAGTCGGCGCTCATCCGCGCAGCTCCCGTCCGGTGAGCTCGAGGAAGACGTCCTCGAGGCGGCGCTGGTCGATCCGGATATCGGTGGCGAGCACGTTCTGCCGCGCGCACCACGCCGTCACGGTGGCCAGCACCTGCGGGTCGATCTCGCCCTCGATGAGGTAGGCGCCCGGCGCGGTCTCGCGTGGCGCGAAGCCCTCCGGTAGCGCCCTGGCCAGCAGTTCGAGGTCGAGCTTCGGGGGCGCGGCGAAGCGCAGCTGGCCGGCGGCGCCGTGCGCGGTGACCTCGGCGGGCGTGCCCTGCGCGACGATCCGGCCGCGGTCGATGATGACCAGCCGGTCGGCCAGCTGCTCGGCCTCGTCCATCAGGTGCGTGGTGAGCACGACGGTCACGCCGTCCCGGCGCAGCGCGGCCACCAGCTCCCAGACGATCAGCCTGGCCTGGGCGTCCAGCCCCGCGGTCGGTTCGTCCAGGAAGACCAGCTCCGGCCGCCCGACCAGCGCGCAGGCCAGCGCCAGCCGCTGCTGCTGCCCGCCGGAGAGCCTGCGGTAGGGGGTGCGCCGGTGCTCGCGCAGCCCGAGCGTGCCGAGCAGCCACTCCGGGTCGAGCGGGTTCGCCGAGTAGGCGGCGATCAGCTCCAGCATCTCGCCCGCCCTGGAACCCGGGTAGGCGCCGCCGCCCTGCAGCATGACGCCGATCCGCGGTCGCAGCGCCTCGGAGTCGGTGATCGGGTCCAGGCCGAGCACCCGCACGCTGCCCGCGTCCGGGCGCAGGAAGCCCTCGCAGATCTCCACCGTGCTGGTCTTGCCCGCGCCGTTCGGCCCGAGCAGCGCGAGCACCTCCGCGCGCCGCACGTCGAAGGTCAGCCCGTCGACCGCGACGGTCTCGCCGTAGCGCTTGACGACGCCGTCGACGCGGAGCGCGAGATCGGAGGCAGCGGTCACGATGTCACACCGTAGGCATCCGCCGGCTGTGACGGAGCCGACACCCCCGTCCGGCGCCAGGGCAGCTGGTTTTTGGTGAGCACGACGAACAGCACGACGACGATCACCCCGGCGACGGCCGCGCCCACGATCTGGAACACCTCGAACTCCGCGCCGCGCGGCATGGCGATCACGCTCACGATCGCCGGAACCACCACCGCGGGGCCGCGGAAGGCGGGCCGGGTGGCCCACGCCGCCAGCGGCACGATGGCCCACAGCAGGTACCAGGGCTGCACCACCGGGAAGAGCAGCACGATGGCGCCGAGCGCGACACCGAGCGCGCCGACCGGGTGCAGCCGCCCGGTATTGGTCGCCACCAGCATGCGCAGCGCGATGAAGGCGGCGCCGAGCGCGGCGATCGGCCTGGTGATGCTGAGCAGCGCGGTGGTGTGGTCGCCGAGCCCGAGCAGCACGCCGCCGAACCCGGTGATCACGCCGAGCGCGGTCGGCAGCGACATCCAGCTGCGCACCGCGCTCGCCGTGTTCAGGGTGTAGAGCCAGCCGAAGCCGAGCCCGCTCACGGCGCTGATCGCCACCGTCGTCACCCCAGCGACCAGGGCCAGTAGCAGCGCGGCCTTGAGCACCGACCACGGCCCCGCGCCCCAGCGCCTGGCCAGCGCCATGCCGACGAAGCCGAGCGCGATGATCGAGGTGAACTTGATGGTGGAGGAGAGCGTGATCGTCACCACCCCGCCGATCAGCAGGGCATAGGTGCGGGCGTCGAAGATCGGCGAGTCCTCGATGGCGCGCAGGCAGAACTCCATCCCGGCCAGCATCAGCCCGAGCATCAGCGCGTCGTTGTGCACCCCGCCGACCAGGTGGAACAGGACCAGCGGGTTGCAGGCGCCGAGCCAGAGCGCGCTCACCGGCGCCACCCCGCAGCGCACCGAGAGCCGCGGCAGAGCCCACACGATGAGCGCCACCCCGGCCAGCGCCAGCGCGCGGTGCGCCCACACCCCGGCGATGATGTTCTCCCCGGTCAGCTCGGCGATGCCGCGCCCGACCCAGAGGAAGAGCGGACCGTACGGGGCCGGGGTGTCGCGCCAGATGGTCGGGACGTTGTTGGTGAGCACGTTGTCGATGCCGAGCCCGGCGACCGGGCCCTCCGAGTACGGGTCGATCCCGCGCCCGGCGATCTCGCTCTGCGCCAGGTACGAGTAGACGTCGTTGCTGAAGAGCGGCGGGGCCACGCTCAGCGGCAGGATCCAGAGCAGCAGCGTGCGGTCCAGCTGCGAGCGGGAGACGCGGTGTCTCGGCGAGCCGCCGAGGCTGCCGATGGCGAAGCGGCCGAGCAGCAGCCAGGCCAGGACCACGATGGCCGAGCCGACCATGCACATGGCGAGCGAGCCGGTGTGCGCGCGGGCGAAGATGCCGAGTACCCGGACCCCGGAGACGGGGTTCTGGTGGACCGGCTGGGCGCCGATGCCGAGCGCGGCGATCGCCATGAGCACGGTGCCGGTGGCGCCGAGCAGGCGGATGCGGTCGAGCTGGCGCAGCTCTTCGCGGTCGAGCCCGGGGACTTCCTTCTCATCGGTGTGCAGCACCGCGATGGTGTGATCGGCGGGCACGTCGAGCCCGAGCGCCCGGCGTCCGAATGCCACAATCCGACGCCGCGCGCCCGTTAGTACCGCCACGGCGGTCAGCCTAGTCGGCGGATCGGTGCGTTCCGGCGGCGTGCTTCGGATGATTTTTCAACGGCTTCGCCTTCGCGTCGGGTCGTTCGGGGTGCGCGCGTCACACTTCCGAAGCGCGGCGGCGGAGTACCTCGCGTTCGCGGGCATTGCCGGTCATGGCGGCGGCCGATTCCAGGGCGGCCCGTGCCTCGGTCGAGCGGCCCAGTCGGGCGAGCAGCTCGCCGCGGGTGGCGGGGAGGAGGTGGTAGCGGTCGAGTTTTCCGCCCGCGTCGAGCGCGTCCAGGATGCGCAGGGCTGCGGCTGGGCCGGTGGCCATGGCGACGGCTGCGGCGCGGTTGAGTTCGACGACCGGGTTGGGGGCGATGCGGCCGAGGGCCTCGTAGAGCAGGACTATGCGCTCCCAGTCGGTGTCTTCCACCGATGCGGCGACGGCGTGGCACTCGGCGATGGCCGCCTGCAGTGCGTACTTGCCGCGGCCGCGGCGGAGGGCGTCGCCCCTGGCGAGCGCGGTCCGGCCGCGGGTGATGCCGCCGCGCTCCCAGCGGGTGCGGTCCTGGTCGGCGAGCAGGACCGGGTCGCCGTTGCGGTCGAGGCGGGCCGGGAAGCGGGCCGCGGTCAGCTCCATGAGGGCGACCAGGCCGTGTGCCTCCGGCTCGTCGGGGACCAGCTCGGCCAGCACCCTGGCCAGGCGTAGCGCCTCGCGGCTCAGTTCGGGGCGCATCCAGTCGGTGCCGCGGCTCGCGGCGTAGCCCTCGTTGAACATGAGGTAGAGGACGGCGAGGACGCCGGTCAGGCGCCGGCCGAACTCGCTGCGCGGCGGCAGCTCGAAGGGGACCTTCGCCGCGGCCAGGGTCTTCTTGGCGCGCACGATGCGCTGCTGCACGGCGGGGGTGGAGATCAGGCACGCGCGGGCGATCTCCTCGCCGGTGAGGCCGCCGACCACGCGCAGCGTCAGCGCCACCTGCGCCTGCCCGGCCAGCACCGGGTGGCAGGAGATGAAGATCAGGCCGAGGATGTCGTCATCGATCCGATCCGGATCCCACGGGGGGCCGGTCCAGTGCTCCTCGTCCGGCTCGCCCTCGCGCAGCTCGGCGCCGAGCACGGTGAGCCGGTCGTCGTGCCGGTCGGCGCGGCGCAGCACGTCGATCGCCTTGCGCCGGGCGACGGTGGTGAGCCAGGCGCCGGGGTTGTCCGGCACGCCGCGCTCCGGCCACTGGACGAGCGCGTCGGCGAGCGCCTCCTGGGCGGCGTCCTCGGCGATGCCGAAGTCGCCGAGCGAGCGGGTCAGGGCCGCCACGATGCGCGCGGATTCCATCCGCCACACCGCGGCGACCCGGCCCTGGACCGTTCCGGTCATCAGGAGTTCTTGGCCTCGGCCTCTGCCCGCCAGACCTTCTCCTTCTCGATCCACTCGTTGTCGGCCGGGAAGTCCTCGACGCCCGCGATCCGGCGCACCTCGAGCTTGTTGCCCTTGCCGAGCGGCGCCTTGCGCGCCCACTCCACGGCCTCGTCGGCGGAGGCGACATCGAGGATCCAGAAGCCGTTGAACAGCTCCTTGGTCTCGCCGTACGGGCCGTCGGTGACCAGCGTCTCCTCGCCGGTGAACTCCACGACGAGGCCTTCGGCGGCGTCGGTCAGGCCGTCGCCGCCCGCCAGCACCCCGGCCTTGATCATGGACTCGTTGAAGGCGCCCATCTCGGCGATGATCTGCTCGAAATCCACCTCGGCGGATGCGGCGAGCGCCTCGTCGGTGGTCCGCATGATCAGCATGTACTTCACGGTTCTGCCTCTCTGTCTCCGGTCGTGGTTCGACCCTCTCACCCACAGCGTCGAACGGCAGCCGGGCAGATCGACACGGACCGCGAAATATTTTCGCGATGTGGCGTTCGTCGCATCCCGGGGCTCGAAAAGCGGGCGAATCGGGCGATTCACCACCCTAATGGCAGGTCCGCTCGGAGCGGCGATGCGGCAGCTCAGGGCACCCTTATTAGATTTCGGGAAGTAATTCCGCCACACTTGTGTTGTGAAAACCGTGGATTTGCGGGACGAGGACGACGGAACCGGCCGCCCGGCCGGCGCCGCGCCCGCCGCTGTCCCGGTCGAGGGGCAGACCCGCGCCGCCATCGTGCAGCTGCTGCTGGAGGAGGGGCCGATCACGGCCACCGCCGTCGGCAGCCGGCTCGGCCTCAGCCCCGCGGGCGTGCGCAGGCACCTGGACGCGCTGATCGAGTCCGGTCAGGCCAGGGCAGGCCGCTCGGCGCCCTGGCAGCAGCGCGGCCGCGGCCGCCCGGCCAAGCAGTTCCAGCTCACCGCGGCCGGCCGCGGCCGGATGGGGCACGCCTACGACGACCTGGCCGGGGCCGCCATGCGCAGGCTCCGTACGCTCGGCGGCCAGCAGGCCATCCAGGATTTCGCGCGTGATCGGGTCGAGGCCATCGTCGGCGAGGTCGAGCCGCTGGCGCACGACGACCGGCGCGATGCCGGTGAGATCGCGGAGAAGGCCGACGAGATCGCGGGCGCCTTCGCGGGCGCCGGCTTCGCGGCGACGACCAGGAAGGTCGGCGCCGGTGTTCAGATCTGCCAGCACCACTGCCCGGTCGCGCACGTCGCCGAGGAGTTCCCCGAGCTGTGCGAGGCCGAGCTGGCGGCCTTCCGTGAGCTGCTCGGCACCCACGTGCAGCGCCTGGCGACCATCGCCAACGGCGACTGCGCCTGCACCACGCACGTCCCGCTCTTCGTACGCGCACCGAAAGCCACCGCTGCACAGCCCGCGGCGGTCACTACCGAGAACTCCGGAAGGAGTGCCGAATGACGACGACCACCGATCCGGTTCAGCCGCTATCCCAGGAAGAGACCATCGCGTCCCTGGGGACCTACGGCTACGGCTGGTCCGATTCGGATGCGGCGGGCGCTGCCGCGCAGCGCGGCCTCTCCGAAGCCGTCGTGCGCGACATCTCGGACAAGAAGAGCGAGCCGGAGTGGATGCTCGACGTGCGCCTCAAGGCGCTGCGCATCTTCGACCGCAAGCCCATGCCGAACTGGGGCTCCAACCTCGACGGCATCGACTTCGACAACATCAAGTACTTCGTGCGCTCCACCGAGAAGCAGGCCGCCTCCTGGGAGGACCTGCCGGAGGACATCAAGAACACCTACGACCGGCTCGGCATCCCGGAGGCGGAGAAGCAGCGGCTCGTGTCCGGCGTCGCCGCGCAGTACGAGTCCGAGGTGGTCTACCACCAGATCCGCGAGGACCTGGAGCAGCAGGGCGTCATCTTCCTCGACACCGACAGCGGCCTGCGCGAGCACCCGGAGATCTTCCAGGAGTACTTCGGCTCGGTCATCCCGGCGGGCGACAACAAGTTCTCCGCGCTGAACACCGCGGTGTGGTCCGGCGGCTCCTTCATCTACGTGCCGCCCGGCGTGCAGGTGGACATCCCGCTGCAGGCCTACTTCCGGATCAACACCGAGAACATGGGGCAGTTCGAGCGCACCCTGATCATCGTCGACGAGGGCGCCTACGTGCACTACGTCGAGGGCTGCACCGCGCCGATCTACAAGTCCGACTCGCTGCACTCCGCGGTGGTCGAGATCGTGGTGAAGAAGGGCGGCCGCTGCCGCTACACCACCATCCAGAACTGGTCGAACAACGTCTACAACCTGGTCACCAAGCGGGCCAAGGCGGAGGCGGGCGCGACCATGGAGTGGGTCGACGGCAATATCGGCTCCAAGGTCACCATGAAGTACCCGGCGGTCTGGATGACCGGCGAGCACGCCAGGGGCGAGGTGCTCTCCATCGCCTTCGCCGGTGAGGGCCAGCACCAGGACACCGGCGCGAAGATGCTGCACCTGGCGCCGCACACCTCGTCGAACATCATCTCGAAGTCGGTGGCGCGCGGCGGCGGGCGGGCCTCGTACCGCGGCCTGGTCCAGGTGAACAAGGGCGCCTACGGCTCGAAGTCCACGGTGAAGTGCGACGCGCTGCTCGTCGACACGGTGAGCCGCTCGGACACCTACCCCTACGTCGACATCCGCGAGGACGACGTCACCATGGGCCACGAGGCGACCGTCTCCAAGGTCTCCGACGACCAGCTGTTCTACCTGATGAGCCGCGGCCTCACCGAGGACGAGGCGATGGCGATGGTGGTGCGCGGCTTCGTCGAGCCGATCGCCAGGGAGCTCCCCATGGAGTACGCGCTGGAGCTGAACCGGCTGATCGAGCTGCAGATGGAAGGGGCGGTCGGCTGATGGCGGTCGAGAACGTGGCCGCGGCGGCCGAGGCGCGGGTACCCGCGATCAACAAGGGCGAGGTCTTCACCTCGTTCGATGTCAACGCGTTCGAGGTGCCCTCCGGGCGCGACGAGGCGTGGCGGTTCACCCCGGTGCGCCGGTTGCGCGGGCTGCACGACGGCACCGCGACCAGGGACGGCAGCGCGACCGTCGAGGTGACGCCGGTCGACGGCGTCACCATCGAGACCGTCGGCCGCGACGACGCCCGCCTCGGCGCGGCGGGCACTCCCGCCGATCGCGTCGCCGCGCAGGCCTACTCGGGCTTCGAGCAGGCCACCGTGCTCTCGGTCGGCGCGGAGGTCGAGGTCGCCGACCCCGTCACCGTGACGATCACCGGCCCCGGCGCGGGCCGCACCGCGTACGGCCACCTCCAGGTGCGGCTCGGCAACTTCGCCGCCGTCACCGTCGTCATCGACCTGCGCGGCAGCGGAACCTACGCGGAGAACGTGGAATTCGTGCTCGGCGACAGCGCCCGGCTCACCGTGGTCGCGGTGCAGGACTGGGCCGACGACGCCGTGCACGTCACCGCGCACCACGCGCTGCTCGGCCGGGACGCCACGCTCCGGCACACCGCCGTCACCCTCGGCGGCGAGCTGGTGCGGCTCACCGGCACCGTGCGCTACGCGGGCCCCGGGGGCGACGCCGAGCTGCTCGGGCTGTACTTCGCCGACGCGGGCCAGCACTTCGAGCAGCGGCTGCTCATCGATCACTCGGTGCCGAACTGCAAGTCGAACGTGATGTACAAGGGCGCGCTGCAGGGTGATCCGGACTCGCCGAAGGGCGACGCCCGCACCGTGTGGGTCGGCGACGTGCTCATCCGCGCCGCGGCCGAGGGCACCGACACCTTCGAGCTGAACCGCAACCTGGTGCTCACCGACGGCGCGCGCGCCGACTCGGTGCCGAACCTGGAGATCGAGACCGGCGAGATCGTCGGCGCCGGGCATGCCTCGGCCACCGGCCGCTTCGACGACGAGCAGCTCTTCTACCTGCGCGCCCGCGGCATCCCGGAGGACGTCGCCCGCCGCCTGGTGGTCCGCGGCTTCTTCCACGAGATCATCCAGAAGATCGCGGTCCCCGAGGTGCGGGAGCGGCTGGAGGCGGCCATCGAGGCCGAGCTCGCCGCCATCGGCGCCTGACACCCGAATCCACAGCCCCGAAGGACATTCGATGACCACCCTGGAAATCAAGGACCTGCACGCCGCGATCACGACCCCCGAGGGCGAGACCAAGGAGATCCTCAAGGGCGTGAACCTCACCGTGAAGTCCGGTGAGACGCACGCCATCATGGGCCCGAACGGCTCCGGCAAGTCCACCCTCTCCTACGCCATCGCCGGTCACCCCAGGTACACCGTGACCTCCGGCTCGATCACCCTCGACGGCGAGGACCTGCTTGCCATGTCGGTGGACGAGCGCGCCCGCGCCGGGCTCTTCCTCGCCATGCAGTACCCGGTCGAGGTGCCCGGTGTCTCCACCTCGAACTTCCTGCGCACCGCCGTCACCGCCGTCCGCGGCGAGGCGCCGAAGCTGCGGCACTGGGTCAAGGAGGTGAAGGAGTCGATGAACGAGCTGGAGATCGACGCCGCCTTCGCCGAGCGCAGCGTGAACGAGGGCTTCTCCGGCGGCGAGAAGAAGCGGCACGAGATCCTGCAGCTCGGGCTGCTGAAGCCGAAGATCGCCATCCTGGACGAGACCGACTCCGGCCTCGACGTGGACGCGCTGCGCATCGTCTCCGACGGCGTCAACCGCTACCAGCAGCAGGAGAACGGCGGGGTCCTGCTGATCACGCACTACACCCGCATCCTGCGCTACATCCAGCCGGAGTTCGTGCACGTCTTCGTCGGCGGCCGGATCGTCGCCGAGGGCGGCGCCGAGCTCGCCGACGAGCTGGACGCGAACGGCTACGTCCGCTTCACCCAGACCGCGACCGCCGGAGCCTGATATGACCGCAGCACCCGAGCGCGTTCTCGACGTGGCTCGGATCCGGGCCGACTTCCCGATCCTGAGCCGCACGGTGCGCGACGGTAAACCGCTGGTGTACCTGGATTCCGGGGCCACGTCGCAGCGCCCGGTGGCGGTACTCGACGCCGAGCGCGAGTTCCTCGTCACCAGCAACTCGGCGGTGCACCGGGGCGCGCACCAGCTGGCCGAGGAGGCCACCGACGCCTACGAGGGCGCGCGCGCCGACATCGCGCGCTTCGTCGGCGTCGACGCGGGCGAGATCGTGTTCACCAAGAACGCGACCGAGTCGCTGAACCTGGTCACCTACGCCTTCGCCGACGACCGCTTCCCGTACCACGTCGGGCCGGGCGACGAGATCGTCGTGACCGAGCTGGAACACCACGCGAACCTCGTGCCGTGGCAGGAGCTCGCGCGCCGCACGGGTGCCACCTTGAAGTGGTACGGGGTGACCGAGGACGGCCGGATCGACCTGGATTCGCTGGAGCTGTCGCCCGCCACCAAGGTGGTCGCCTTCACCCACCAGTCCAACGTCACCGGTGCCGTGGCGCCGGTCGAGGAGCTGGTGCGGCGGGCGAAGGCCGTCGGTGCGCTGGTGGTGCTCGACGCCTGCCAGTCGGTGCCGCACGCGCCGGTCGACTTCCGTGCGCTCGGCGTGGATTACGCCGCCTTCTCCGGGCACAAGATGCTCGGACCCTCCGGCGTCGGCGTGCTCTTCGGGCGCCGCGCGCTGCTCGAGGAGACCCCGCCCTTCATCACCGGCGGCTCGATGATCGAGACCGTCACCATGGAGCGCAGCACCTACGCCCCGCCGCCGCAGCGCTTCGAGGCCGGGGTGCCGATGACCTCGCAGGTGGTCGGGCTCGGCGCGGCCGTGCGGTACCTGGAGGCGATCGGCATGGACGTCGTCGCCGCGCACGAGCACGCGCTGGTCGACGCCGCGCTGGCCGGGCTCTCCGGAATCGATGGCGTGCGGATCGTCGGGCCCGCCGAGAACGTGGAGCGCGGCGGCGCGGTCGCGTTCGTGGTGGACGGCATCCACGCGCACGACGTCGGGCAGATCCTGGACGACCAGGGCGTCGCCATCCGGGTCGGGCACCACTGCGCCTGGCCGCTGCACCGGCGCTTCGGCGTCGCGGCGACGGCCCGCGCCTCGTTCGCGGTCTACAACACCCTGGACGAGGTGGACGCGCTGGTGGCGGCGGTGCGGAAGGCTCGCGAGTTCTTCGGGGTTGCCTAGATCATGCGCATGGAGCAGATGTACCAGGAAGTGATCCTGGACCACTACAAGCACCCGCACCACCGCGGGCTGCGCGAGCCGTACGGCGCCGAGGTGCACCACGTCAACCCGACCTGCGGTGACGAGGTGACGCTCCGGGTCGCCATCGACGACGCGGGCGAGGTCGCCGACGTCTCCTACGACGGCCAGGGCTGCTCGATCAGCCAGGCCAGCACCTCGGTCCTCACCGACCAGGTGATCGGGCTGCCGGTGCAGCAGGCGATGAAGGTGGTCGACTCGTTCAGCGAGATGATCTCCAGCCGTGGCACCGTGGAGGGCGACGAGGACGTGATCGGCGACGGCATCGCCTTCGCCGGGGTCGCCAAGTACCCCGCCCGCGTCAAGTGCGCCCTGCTGGGCTGGATGGCGTTCAAGGACGCGGTGGTGCGCATCGAGGATCAGCGATCGAAGGGAAGCGGGTCATGACGGAGACACCCGAGACCACCGCGCCGGAGGCCGAGCTCTCGGCCGAGGACGCCAAACTGCTCGAGGACCTCGAGGAGGCGATGCGCGACGTCGTCGACCCCGAACTCGGCATCAATGTCGTCGATCTCGGGCTGGTCTACGGCTTCACGGTGGAGGAGGACGTCGCCGTGCTGGACATGACGCTGACCTCCGCCGCCTGCCCGCTCACCGACGTGATCGAGGACCAGGCGCGCAACGCGCTCGTGCGCAGCGGGCTGGTCGAGGATCTGAAGATCAATTGGGTCTGGATCCCGCCGTGGGGGCCGGACAAGATCACCGACGACGGCCGCGAGCAGCTGCGCGCGCTCGGCTTCACCGTCTGACCGAAGGTTCTGTGCGGCAGGAAATTCCGCCGCTGGACAACCGGGAGCACCGCGAGGATGATTCTCGCGGTGCTCCTCGTCGGTGAGGGGCTGAGCTGGAGGTTCGTCCCGTGTCCCTGCCGCAGCTGTCCCGGTCGGTCGCCGGAGTCGTCGCCACGACGGCGGCGCTGCTCGGCGCCGGGGTATCCGCCCCGGCCGCCGCGGTACCGCCGAAGGGGCTCTACTACGGCACGGTCTCGCTCTCCGAGTCCACCGGGGTGGTCGTCATCACCACCGACCATCGGAGCTATGTCGCCGCCGACGCCGAGGCGATCAAGAACTGCGGCGTCTACGACTGCCGGATCGTGCTGCAGTACGCCGACAGCTGCGCCGCCGTCGCGCGCGGCGCGGACGGGCGGTTCGGCTGGGCCGCGGCGCCGTCTCGGCCCGAGGCGGAGTCCGCGGCCATCGCCGGGTTGGGCGAGACCGCCCCGCCGTTCCCCGATCTCGGCAGTGCGTCGCCGCGCCCGGCGGTGCTCACCACCTCCGCCTGCACCCGCAACGCGCTCTGACCCGACCCGCCGGGAAGGGGGGTCGGTTTGCTTGAACGTCGCTCGGCTGCCGATCATGGTTCCGTGCTGGTTTCCGATGGTGTGATCGCCCTGCGCCCGATCGCGGTGGCCGATGTCCCGGCCCACCTCGCCGGAGCGGACCCCGCGCTGATCCGGCTCTGGCCGGACCTCGGCGCCGATGAACCGGCGACCGAGCGCTTCGCGGACAGCGCCGCCGCCTGGGAAACCGGCGGCCCGGCCCGGCTCTTCGCGGTCACCGAGTTCCCGGCGGCCGAGCTCATCGGGCTGCTCGACATCCGGCTCGCGCGGCCCTATCTGGACAAGGGGCAGGCCAGCATCGAGTACGCCGTGTACCCCGAGCGTCGCCGCCGCGGCCTCGCCACCCGCGCCGTCATCCTCGGCTGCCGGTACCTGGCCGCGCTCGGCACGGTCGAGGAGGCGGTGATCCGGGTGGACCCGGGGCACACCTCCTCGGTCGGCGTCGCCCGCCGGGCCCGCTTCCGCTACAGCCACAGTGCCACCGATGGGGACGATCGGGTGGACTGGTACCTCCAGGCCATCTGAATCCCGCTCCGTGCGGGTAGCGCCGTGGGGAGCGCACCGGCTGTGGTGCGCCGGTCGCGCGCGGCGGGGGCCTCCGGCCGTGGCCGCCCCCTCCGGACTCCGTCGCCGACGTCCGCGACCCGCCGCCGGAGAGCTCGACGGCCGCGGTGCCCAGGTGCGCCGCGGTGCGCGCGATCCGGGCGAGCCCGGCCACGGCCCGCTCAGGCCATCCGCGCGGTGAGGGCGCGGGTGATGCCGCCGCCCGCCGTGCGCAGCGCGGACTCGAACAGCGCGCTCGCGTTGGCGGCGCCGATGCGGGCGAGCAGCTCCGGTGTGAGCAGCGAGGACGGCCGCTCGACCAGCCCGATCACCTGGAAGAGCGCCGCGGCGACCCGCGGATCCCGCTCCGCCGCCACCAGGATGGGATCCAGCGCCGCGACCGCGGCCCGCGCCACCGGCCCCTCCGGCGTCACGTGCGGCATGGCCCCGTCGGCCGCGACCGTGAGCTGCCAGGCGTGGTCGATCTCCGGCCGCACCGCCCGGTAGAAGCGGCGCGCCAGATCGCGGGTGCCGCCGCCGAGCACCGTGCGCAGCACCGCCATCTGGATCGCCGCCACCGTCATCCCCTGCCCGTACACCGGGCTGAAGCTGCACAGCGTGTCGCCGGTGACCAGCAGCCCGTCCGGGAAGGACGGCAGCCGCTCGTACCGGCGGCGCAGGTTCGCCCGGTACCGGAACGAGGCCGACGGATCGGGGTACTCGGCCCTGGCCAGCGCGTCGACGACGTCGTCCGGCGCGAACTGCGCCGCGTAGGAGGCGAAGCCGGCGGTGTCGGCCGGTGGCTTCTCGCCGCCGAACCCGATCAGCGTCACGATGTGCCGCCCGCCCTCCACCGCGAAGATCGCCAGCGCCCGCGGCGGCGCCGTCCGCACCCCGGCGGTGATGCTCAGCTCCCCGGCCAGCGCCCCGGCGGGCAGCCGGGCGAACGCACTGGTGTAAACGATCTCGATCGGCGTGCCCTCCTCGGCAGGCCGCGCGTACCCGAACCGCTCCAGCCAGGAGTTCACCGCGCTGCCGCGCCCCATGGACGCCACCACCAGATCGGCGTCCAGCCTGCGATCACCTTCGCTGTCCCGCACCAGCACCCCGGTGACCCGCCCGCGCCGCGGATCGTGCGAGAGGTCGAGCGCCGCGACCCCGTCCCTGATCTGCACCCCCGGCAGCGCCGCCACCCGCGCCCGCACGTGATGCTCCAGATGTGGCCTGCTCGCCTGCAGCGCCACGTGCCCGGTCACCGCGCGGGCCAGCTGATGCCCCGCCACCGCGAACCGCACCTGCTCCAGCGCCGCGCACTCCACCGCTCCGGAGTCCACCAGCTCCGCGCGCAGCCCGGGAAAGAACTCCTCCAGCAGCGCCGCGCCGCGCGGGAGCAGCCCGTGCACGTGCCTGCCCTGCGGCACGCCGCGCCGCGCCCGCGGCTCGTCCGGCAGGTGGTCGCGCTCCAGCACCGTCACCCGGTCGTAGTGCTCGGAGAGCACCCGCGCGGCCAGCAGCCCGCCCATTCCCGCACCGAGCACGATCGCGTGCATGCCGGACCTCCGAATCGCCGAACTGAGACCGACCGACCATAGAGTCTCATATGGTGTGGCGGCAAGGCCCGGCATAATGGCCGCGTGACCCGGAATGCCGAGCTCCTGGAGGAGACCGCCCTGGAGATGATGGGCGAGATCGGTCTCGACGCGCTCACCCTCGCCGCCGTCGCGCAGCGCGCGGGCGTCTCCCGCGCGACGGCGTACCGCGAGTTCGGCGACAAGAACGGCATGATCGGCGCCGTCGCCCGCGCCGAGGTCGGGGCGATGATCGCGCTCGGCTACCGCGAGGTCGACCTCTTCGCCCCGCTCCCGGAGGTCGTGCACGCCGCCGTCCGCTTCGCCCTCACCCACCTGCGCGGCCACCCGGTGATCCGCCGGGTCCGCGACCACGAACCCCGCTGGTTGCTCGATGCCGCCATCGCGCACGGGGATTCGGCAGGCACCCTGGTCGAGACGGTGAGCGCCTTCGTCACCCCGATCGTCGGCGCCCGCCCGGACGCCACCGACCTCGCGGTGCCGCCGGAGCAGGCCGCCGAGATCATCGTCCGCATCGTGCTCTCGCACATCCTGGTCCCGCGCAGCGGGCTCTCCGACGACGCGATCGCCGCCACCGCCGTGCGCGCGGTGTTGCGCGGGTGACGCGCCGCCGATGCGGCAATGGTGTTCTCCGAACACCGATGGTTAGGCTAACCTGACTTTATGAGCAAGGGTCTCGAAGGCCTCATGATGAAGGCCTACCGTGCGGACAACTACAAGCTGACCGTCACCTCGGTCCGCGCCATCACCGACAAGTACATCCGGGTCGGGTTCACCGGGGGTGGCCTGCTCGCCGACTACCCGGTGCATCCGACCCAGTGGATCCGGATCTGGTTCGACGACGGCAAGGGCAACTACCGCCAGCGCGGCTACACCCTGGTCGACCAGGACGCCGAGAACGACACCTTCGACGTCGAGTTCGCGCTGCACCACGGCCCCGCCTCGATCTGGGCGGAGAACGCGCAGGTGGGGGAGGTGCTGGAGGCGTCGGCGATGAAGAATATCGGCGCATCCAACTTCACGATCCCGGACCCGGTGCCCGCCGAGTTCGTGATCTTCGGCGACACCGCCTCGCTGCCCGCAGTGAACTCGCTGCTGCGCGCGCTCGGCGACACGCCCGCGCGGGTGTGGCTGGAGTGGCAGTACGAATCCGACCTGACGCTTCCGGTGCACGCGGGCCCGCAGCACGAGGTCACCTGGGTACAGCGGGTGGACGACGGCAGGCTGTTGCGCGAGGCCGCCGAGGGGGTCAGCCTGAAGCCGGGCACCTTCGGCTGGGTTGCGTGCGACGGCCGCACCACGCGCTCGATCGTCAAGACGCTCAAGACCAAGCACGGGCTCGCCAAGGAGTCGATCAAGTTCCAGGCGTACTGGAAGTGATCCGCTCGTAGACGAGGTGGCAGGCATTGCGGGAGGGCCGGACCTCCCGCTGCCGGTAGTGGCGGCGGGTGCCGGGCCGGAAGAGCGGGGTGCCGACGCCGAGCACCAGCGGAGCCAGGTGCAGCCGTAGTTCGTCCACCAGGCCGGCCTCCAGCGCGCGGCCGATCAGCTCACCGCCGCCCATGAGCACCACCGCGCCGTCCCCGGCGATCGTTGCGGCCCGGTCGATCGCCGACGGCAGCGAGTCCGTGAAGGTGACGCGCAGGCCGAGTTCCCGCACCAGCCTGCTCTCGGCCGGGGCCGAGCGCGTGACCACGAAGAACGGCGGCGTGCCCGCCTCCTGTGCGCCGTAACCCATTTCGGCTGTCCAGCCGCCGGCGCCGTCGACCACGTCGTAGAGTCCGCGGCCCATGATCACCGCGCCGCTCATGGCGGTGGCGTCGCGCAGGATGTCGCTGTCCACTTCGTCTCGCTCGCTCACCCAGGCGTGCAGTTCTTCGGCATCGCCGAGTCCGCGGCCGGGGCCCGCGCCCGCTCCGGTCACGTAGCCGTCCAGGGACATGGTGATGTCGGCGATCACGGTCGTCATGGCGGTTCCTCCTCGATCCGGTTGTCAGTACCGACGGCCCGGGGAGCGCCGATTCATCGGCCGCCGTTCATTTGCCGGGAGAGGGGCAGTGGTCTTCGCCGCCGAACAGGTCGGGGGATCGCATTCCTCGCGAGGACCTGCGCAGCGGAACCCGGTGGGTCGGCCGCGCCCTGTCCGATCACACGTATCTGGCGCGCAACTTCCCCTTGACCAGCTTCCCGGTGGGCGTGCGCGGCAGATCGTCGGAGAAGTCGACGGTGCGCGGCACCTTGTAGTGCGCGATCCGCTCCCGCAGGTAACCGCGCAGCTCCTCGGCGAGCTCGGGACCGGGCTCGGCACCGGATGCGGGCTGTACGACGGCGAGCACCGATTCGCCCATCTCCTCGTCCGGCACCCCGATCACCGCCACGTCGAGCACCTTCGGGTGCAGCGCCAGCGCGTCCTCCACCTCCTGCGGGTAGATGTTCACGCCACCGGAGATGATCATGAACGCCTTGCGGTCGGTGAGGAAGAGGAAGCCGTCGTCGTCCAGATAGCCGATATCGCCGGTGGTGGTCCAGGCCGGATGCGCGGGGTGCACCGCCTCGGCGGTCTTGGCCGGATCGTTGTGGTAGGCGAAGGGCAGCTCGTCGCGCTCGAAGTAGACGGTGCCGATCTCGCCGACCGGCAGCTCGGCGCCGTCGTCACCGCAGATCCGGATGGTGCCGAGCCCGGCGGTGCCCACCGACCCCGGCTTGCGCAGCCATTGCTCGCTGTCGATGAAGGTGGCGCCGTTGGCCTCGGTGGAGGCGTAGTACTCGAACAGGATCGGGCCCCACCACTCGATCATCGCCCGCTTGACCTCGACCGGGCACGGCGCCGCCGCGTGCACCGCCACCCGCAGGCCGGAGACGTCGTACTTCGCCCGGATCGCCGCGTCCAGCTTGAGCATGCGCACGAACATGGTCGGCACCCACTGGCTGTGCGTCACCCGGAACCGCTCGATCGCGGCCAGCGCCTGCTCGGGGTCGAACCTCCGCATGACGACCAGCGTCCCGCCGAGCGCGTGCACCACGCCGCCGAAGCGCAGCGGCGCCGCGTGGTAGAGCGGTGCGGGGGAGAGATAGACGGTGTCGCTGTCGAAGCCGTACAGCGGGCCGAAGATGGCGGTGTAGGTGTCGCCGGGGGCATCGCCGACCTGCCGCTCCGGCAGCGGCTGCCGAATGCCCTTCGGCCGCCCCGTCGTGCCGGACGAGTACAGCATGTCCGCCCCGCGCGGCTCGTCCGCCCGCGGCTCCGCCGACGCGGCCGCCAGCGCCCCCTCGTACGACCCGAACCCCGCGACCTCCCCGCCGAACGCCAACCGCAGCTCCACCTCGGGCGTCTGCGGCAGCACCTCCGCCGCGACCTCGGCCAGCTCCGCCGATGCGATCAGCGCCCGCGCTCCGCAGTCGTTCACGATGTAGGCGATCTCGGGCGCCGACAGGTGCCGGTTCACCGCCGTGATGTAAAGCCCGGATCGCAGCGCGGCCCAGTACACCTCGTACACCTTCGGGTCGTTCCCGGAGAGCAGTGCGAGGTGGTCACCGCGCCGCAGCCCGGCCTCGTGCAGGTGCCGCGCGAGCCGCACCGAGTTCTCCTCCAGCTGCCGATAGGTGAGCGTCTCCCCGGTTTCGGCCACCACCACCGCGGCCTTGTCCGGAAAGCGGTCGACGTGTGCGCCGGGGTACATGCGGCTCCTCGGGGGTGGGCGGAAGGTGTGCTGTACTGAGCGGAGAATAACGGAAAGTGAACCGGTATTCCGGTGTTTGTGCGGGAATTCCTACCGCTCGAGCAGCCGCGAGACGCCGTTGTCCGCCGCCGCGGTCCACCGCTCCGGATCGTCCGGATCCACCCACAGCCGGATCCGGTCGCCGACGGCGAGCGGCCGCGCCGGAACCTGCTGCGCGGGCAGCGTGAGTATCCGGTCCCCGTACTCGACGGTGATCCGGGTGAGCTTCGGGTTCGGGGTTGGCCGGAACCGGCCGAGCCCGTCGTCGGTGATCACCGCCTCGACCTCCCTTCCGGTGGCGCGGAGCTCACTGCGCCGCTCCCGGCGCCTGCGGCCGCGCAGGTGGACGAGGAGCGCCGCGCCACCGGCGACCGCGCCGACGGCGGCGGGCAGCGCCGCGAACGCCGAACCGTCGACCAGCAGCACCAGGGCCGCGGCGAACGCGGCCGCGGCGCCGAGTTCGAGCGGCCCGAGCACCCGCCCCGGTTGCGTGCCGACGGCGGCGTGCATCCGCCACACGCTGGTCAGCAGCAAGGCGGGGAAGATGATCCAGATCCCGGCGAGCAGCGCCGCGATCCAGATCGGCCGGTCACCGACCACGGTGGCGCCGTGCGCGGCGAGCGCGGCGGCGAGGACCGCGGCCACCAGGACGGCGGCCTGCAGCGGGGGAGCGGGGGCCCGGCGCCGCGCGGCGGCCATCCGGTCGCGCGGGGCCGGGTTCAACGATGCGTGCACCGCTACAGAGTGCCCACCGCGTGCTCCAGCCGCCCAGCTCACCGATAATGTTCCGATCAGTACATTAATTCGGCGCTGACTAGTATCAGGGGGCGTGACCCCGGCGCGGCTTTACCGACGGGTAACATGACAGCGACTTTTCCATCGGCCTTCTCGGAAGCGAGGCAGTAGATGACAGAGCGGGTTCAGGTCGGCGGACTCCAGGTGGCAGGCGTTCTCCACGCGTTCATCGAGAACGAGGCCCTGCCGGGAACCGGCGTGGATTCCGCCGCGTTCTGGGCCGGCGCCGAACGGGTGATCACCGAGTTCGCGCCGCGCAACCGCGCACTGCTGGCCGAGCGGGACGAGATCCAGGGCAAGCTGGACGCCTGGCACAGCGAGCACCCCGGCGCCAACTACGACAGGGCCGCCTACAAGCAGTTCCTCACCGAGATCGGGTACCTGCGCCCCGAGCCCGCCGATTTCGAGGCGACCACCGCGAACGTGGACGACGAGATCGCCGTTACCGCGGGCCCGCAGCTGGTGGTCCCGGTGAGCAACGCGCGCTTCGCGATCAATGCCGCGAACGCCCGCTGGGGCTCGCTCTACGACGCGCTCTACGGCACCGACGCCATCCCGGAGACGGGCGGCGCCGAGAAGGGCTCCGGCTACAACCGGGTCCGCGGCGACAAGGTGATCGAGTGGGCGCGCAACTTCCTGGACGACTCGGTCACCCTGATCACCGGCTCGCACATCGGCTCCACCTCGTACCGGATCGTGGACGGCGAGCTCGAGGTCGGGCTGGAGGACGGCACCGAGATCGGCCTGGCCGACGCCGCGCAGCTGGTCGGCTATCTCGGCACCCCGGAGGCGCCGACCTCGATCCTGCTGAAGCACAACGGCCTGCACATCGAGATCCAGATCGACCCGGAGTCGCCGATCGGCAGCACCGACACCGCGGGGATCAAGGACGTGGTGCTGGAGTCCGCGGTCACCACGATCATGGACTTCGAGGATTCGGTCGCGGCGGTCGACGCCGAGGACAAGACGCTCTGCTACCACAACTGGCTCGGCCTGATGAAGGGCGATCTCGCCGAAGAGGTCAGCAAGGGCGGCAAGAGCTTCACCCGCACCATGAACCCGGACCGCGTCTACACCGCGCTGGACGGCTCCGAGCTCACCCTGCACGGCCGCTCGCTGCTCTTCGTGCGCAACGTCGGCCACCTCATGACCTCCGACGCCATCCTCGACCCCGAGGGCAACGAGGTGCCCGAGGGCATCCTGGACGGCCTGATCACCTCGCTCATCGCCAAGCACGCGCTGCGCGCCGACGCCGCGCTGAAGAACAGCCGCACCGGCTCGGTCTACATCGTGAAGCCGAAGATGCACGGCCCGGACGAGGTCGCCTTCACCAACGACCTCTTCGCCGCCATCGAGGACGTGCTCGGCCTGGCGCGCAACACCCTCAAGGTCGGCATCATGGACGAGGAGCGCCGCACCACGGTGAACCTCAAGGCCGCCATCCAGGCCGCCGCCGCCCGCGTGGTCTTCATCAACACCGGCTTCCTCGACCGCACCGGCGACGAGATCCACACCTCCATGGAGGCCGGGCCGATGGTCCGCAAGGCCGACATGAAGACGCAGCAGTGGATCCTGTCCTACGAGGACTGGAACGTCGACACCGGCCTCGCCGTCGGGCTGCGCGGCCGCGCGCAGATCGGCAAGGGCATGTGGGCCATGCCGGACCTCATGCGCGACATGCTCACGCAGAAGATCGGCCACCCGAAGGCGGGCGCCAACACCGCGTGGGTGCCCTCGCCCACCGCCGCCACCCTGCACGCCACCCACTACCACCTGGTGGACGTGCTCGCCAGGCAGAAGGAGCTGGTCAAGGGCGGCCGCCGCGCCGACGTCGACCAGATCCTGCGGATCCCGCTGGCCGCCGAGCCGAACTGGAGCGACGAGGAGAAGCGCCAGGAGCTGGACAACAACTCGCAGTCCATCCTCGGCTACGTGGTGCGCTGGATCGACCACGGCGTCGGCTGCTCCAAGGTGCCCGACATCAAGGACGTCGCGCTGATGGAGGACCGCGCCACCCTGCGCATCTCCAGCCAGCTCATGGCGAACTGGCTGCGGCACGGCATCGTCACCGAGGACGAGGTCGTCGCCAGCCTGGAGCGGATGGCGCCCGTCGTCGACCGGCAGAACGAGAACGACCCCACCTACCGCCCGCTGGCCCCCGACTTCGCGGGCAGCGTCGCCTTCCAGGCGGCCAAGGAGCTCATCCTCGAGGGGACGAAGCAGCCCAACGGGTACACCGAGCCGATCCTGCACCGGCGCCGCCGCGAGGCGAAGGCGCTGGCCGCCAAGAACGGCAGCTAGTTCTCCGCGAACGCCCCCGGCCGGAATCCGGCCGGGGG